>JAGCKG010000167.1 GCA_017647625.1 Alistipes sp.
AAGGGTGGTTGCTCTATGCTTAACGATGATGAGTACTACCACGGTCAGTTTCTCGGTATGGTGATGAGTCAGTCGGGAGTGGGTAAGTTCTCTGCTACGGAGTTAAACAAGCAGTTGGTTGGTAAGTCTGCTTGGGCATCCACCGCAGTGGCAGCATACGAACACGCAATAAATGCAGGTGGCTCACCAAAGGACATTGAGACTATTCTACAACTTGTATATCTCAATTTCACCTCGCCTCGCTTCAATGAGACCGACCTTAACAACCTAAAGAAGATGTACGCCCCATACTTTGCCAATATGGAGCAAGACCCTAACTACATATGTTCAAAGGAGTTGCAAAAGACACTTTTCAACAACCACTACCGCCAGCAGATTACTTCGGCTGCACAGATTGAGGCTTTGAATATCGCTACATTGCAAAGTGTTCACTCGCAGTTGTATGGCTATGCTGATGACTTCCGCTTTGTTATCGCTGGCAATATTGATTTAGAGACTTTGAAACCACTTGTTGAGAAGTATATCGGCTCACTACCTACATCTAAAAAGGTGGAGTATGCAGTGGTTGATGATGGCGTTCGCACAGCCGAGGGTAAGGTAACTAACGACTTCCGCACTCCTATGCAGCAGCCTAAAGTCTCTGTTCGCCTTAACTATACAGGTGCTATCGAGAACAACGCAAAGAATCGCCTTATTGTCGATTTGTTGGGTAGAGCACTCGACTCTCGCTATATGGTCTCTATCCGCGAGGAGAAGGGCGGCACATACGGTGTCGGCGTTAGTGGCAGCATCGATAAATATCCAGTTGAAACATACCAGTTGTCTATTGGCTTTGACACTAACGAGGCTCTTGCAGATGAACTAATCGAAATTTGCGATGCCGAGATTCGCAAAATTGCAGAAAATGCCCCCTTAACAGAGGACATCGCAAAGTCAAAGGAGTTCTTGCAGAAAAACTACAAGAACGTTTTGGAGAATAATGGCGGGTGGATATCAGCAATCTTTCGCTATTACGACGAGGGTTACAACTACAAAGACGAGTATCTCGGCATCCTCGAAAGCGTAACCGCCGATGATGTTAAGGCATTCGCTCAAAAACTCCTCAACGACGGTAACCGCACCCTCGTAGTGATGCGACCAGAGATTGTTCAATAGCCATCTTTGAGTCTCAATTTGGCCAGAATCCCTCCCTCTCCGCAAGACTACGAAGCAAAAAGGTATCGAGAAATCGATACCTTTTGTTTTTTATACCTTTGGCGCAAGTTTACTTGCAGACAGAGGTGTGAAAAACAATCCTTGCTATTAGTCTATAACTCGTCGAACTAAAGATAGTAATAAGATATAATAAAGGTTATTTTTGTATCTCTTTAAGACTTTATCTAATAATGATTTAGTCAATAATCATTGGACGATTATTTTCATCATCCTAATGGCGCATATCGTATAGTTCGAACATAAGTCGTAAACCTAGTATGATGACCGAAAAGTGAAAACCAGCGTGGTCGCATCTACGAGATAAGTTTATGTGAAATCCCATTACCCCAAAGGCATCAAAGTATAGGTTTATACTATTATTATAAATATGGAACTCTTGCTCAAATACAAAGTGAGGTGTAGTTATATCTGTCTGAATCTCTACCACCTTGTATCTTGATACACGCTTTGACCAGATTCTACATATTTTCTTTAACATCTTTTGCGTTTTCATAACTTACATTTAACTTGCTAAATTCCCACCCACTATCCACAGTTCTCAACTTACGATACATTTGGTATGTCCTACCGTCATAATTCACTCCAACAAGTATTGGTTTATTGAACTTATACTTTTTACCACCCACTTGCACACTAATTGGATATAGGCAGTTGTACTCGAGTTTTGATAAATCAAACTCACCATTCACATCAATCCATAATTCATATTGAGTTGTGTTACCAAAATAGTCGTAGTATACAATAGACCTATTCCAATCTAAAGAGTTGCACTTTAACCAATCTATAGGGATGTTGTACTCTTTGGGGGTGTAGCGTATGGTAGTTCTGTTTAGGGACATCTTATATCCATTCAGTTCTGCAGTAAATGGGTCAAGCCCCTCAATATTTAAAATTAATCCACAACAAAGAGTATTGCGTGGATGAGTTGGTTCATACCTATCAGTAGGCATAATTGCAACCTCGCGTCCAGTAAATAAGAACTGTAGTTTGCCAGTTGTTACAGCAGACTCCTTAATAGCACATTCCTCTAGTAATTCGTGGAAGTAAACCTTTCTACTCATAGTATATCTATTTATTTATCACAATAATTCTAAATCAGAATCGCCGCATCGTTGTGTTAAAATTTGTACTCATTGCTTGAAATTTTATTACACTAACTATATATAACAAAAGATGACAAAAAATTCATAATTTTGCTCAACTATTTTATGATTGAGGAGAATTATATTACGACATTGATTACTATTTAATAGAATGCAGAACTTTATTGTGGATTCTCTTAAGTATTTAGATAGGTGATTTTCGGGTTTTGGGTATCGGACCAGAAATGAGAAAACCTCTCTGAAACAGCGTTTCAAAGAGGTTTTTCGTTACTTTGTTCTTTTTCGTTTGGACTCTTGGAGCGGAAAACGAGAGTTTAACCTATGTTCGCCCATCATTTTGGGGCTGAAAACCTTGCGTTTTTTTAGGTTTACTTTTGAGTTCCGAAGTAACAGTTTTGGCCGTTTTTCAGGTACGGGAATTGCCGTACTGTGTCCACCTTAAATTTCTGTACTGTAATTACTTATGCAAAGATAATTGTTTATACACTATCAAATGGTGTTAGTTATACAAATTTAGCAATTATTTCAATTAGTTGATAATTGCAGCATTGTGCAACAAACTTTTACTGCTAAATAAAAAACAACCCGTGAGAGGCTCACGAGTTGCTTAAAGGTGCTTATCACGATGCGTGGTCGGGATAGAGGCGAGTGCTACTTGCAATTCTCGACCGCGAACTTGGCTACGCGGATATAGAACTCCATGCAGATATCGATTGTCTCGTAGATAGAGAGCGGATCGTGATAGCGCTCGTTATTTGTATGCGAGTATCGGTTTCTGATACCGATTACAGGGCCGATTAACTGATTGATCTTGTGCTCACTAATATATCGATTAGGCAACAAACCGCATTTCTGAGCGGCATTAATCTTATGCTGAAGGCCCTTCTCTGTATCGGTAACGCCATACATATACATCAGCCGATTGATATAGTTCTCAACGCCAAGAATCAACTTAGTGCTCAGCAGCTCGCGTTCGTAGTTGCTTGTAGGATACTTGTACAGGCGATTCCACAAGTCAAGTGCCTTCCAGAACTGACTTTTTGAGCTCAAAACCAAGAATGAGCCCTTCATTATATCATACATCTTGTCCAAAATAGCGATACTCTTCTCTTTTGACGCACCGTCGAATGCAGTGCCGACATTATCGATAATAAGCTGCTTCAGCTCATCCCAGTCGAAGCCGAACTCGATATCAAAATCTCGTGATGCCACAGTAGCTCCGCCCTTGCCCGATTTATACATCGACAAGCTATTACTATAGAGCTCCTTATACAGCTTGATGTTTAGCGATATCTTCTTTGGCGTGTCGTCAGACTTAACAAAGATATCCTCCCTCTCAAAGATT
The DNA here is from genome assembly GCA_017647625.1 of Alistipes sp. Classification (GTDB taxonomy): domain Bacteria; phylum Bacteroidota; class Bacteroidia; order Bacteroidales; family Rikenellaceae; genus Alistipes. The sequence continues at coordinate 3,664 of JAGCKG010000167.1, forward strand.
TTGTAGATGACCTTGTCGTCTCTATCACTAGGGACACACTGCTCAACCGTAGACTTCAAGTCGTTCAAAAGCATTGGTTTGTTTCGACCTTGAAGCAACTCATAGATAGCAGTCTGCTTGATTGCCTTGTAGTACTCTGGCGCATCTCTCTCCACCTGGTATATTGAGAAATCAACATCGGTCAGAGTCCCCGGAATCAGTGATATATACTTCACCTTACGGTTTACATCCTCGACCTTAAAGAGATCTTTAGCTGTCTCTATAGCAACAGAGAATGTCTGGGCATTGACAACTCGGTCAGTATTCTCCTGAATCGTATTTATCAAATCAGCTCGGCGCATAGTTCTGCCACTAGCAGCCAAAAGAGTCTCTGCAATGGCCTTGATAAGCTCCGAGAGTGACCATCGAGCCTTGTCGCTCAGGGCATAGATATCCTCGCCCTTAGTCTTTACGACATAGCCCAAGCGATTGATTGTTGTCTTGATAGATCTATCGGGATAGACATCGCCAACTCTATTGAGTACGAACTCCTGCAGCTCGCCATACGCAAACTCCGTATCAGAAGAGAGGCTCTTCAAGAACTCCTTAATCAGGCCCTCAATGCTCTTTACGCCATCATTTTGCAGCACGGTGTTTGTCTTAAGACGCCATGTACCGGTACGACCAACAATCTCAATCAAGTTTGGTCGCTCATTCTTGATGTGGTTTGTGATAGTGTCAATACCTTGAACGCGAGCAGTTCGACTGTTGTACTCCTCAACAATCTGCTTTAGCTCCATAGAGCCATTGTTCTCGTAGAGGATTCGAGCTATTCTGTCGCTCGTGTTCTTCAAGTACTGCCACTTGATGAAGTACAGAGTCTCACTCTCGACCTGCTCACTCTTAAAAGAGGATGAAGCATCCATAAATCGAAGAGCAATGGTACGATAGTCATCATCCAACTGCTTTAGATGTGCGTTTACCTGGCCAACTGTCACTCCAATCGGATATGCTGAGAAGTAATCACTCAGAGTGACAAACATCTTATCCAGTTGCTTGTACTTGATATGCGGATGGACATAGATAGAGTCGTAGTCCTTGTACTGGTACAGCTTTATATCAAACAGCTTGCAGATAAACGAGAGGGTCTTCTCGTCAATATCGCTGCCGATGAATTTACATAACTCCTCGCGCCTAACCATCGGCAACTGGCCGCAAATAAACTTCTTAAGCGCAAAAATTCTGTCAATGAAGGTCTCTGGAAAGTAGCAATCTACAGCACCCTCGAACATCAGTTTCCAACAGAGCGCAATAGCCTCTTTTAAGTGGTTGCCAACATTTGAAGATGTCATATTGAGTTCAGCAACCAGATCATTCAACTCAACTGTATCTGTATTGTATGGGATGTACTTAAAACATCTGCTAAATATTACAGACTTATGGGTATCTCTAAACATTGACTTGCTATACTCAACAAAGTACTTGACAAAAGTTCTAAGCTGAATAGTAAAGCTGTCTGTATCATTGATATTCTTAAACTCTAACAGTTTGATGCATCTGCCATACTGGTCATTGGCTGACAAGTTTATACCCATTTTCCTTCTGGTATCAGCATCACAACGCTTAAATACCTCTCGCAGGCTCATAGTGTCCCAATCTGCGTTGTAGTATATCGCAGGGCGGTCTTTTTTATCAAACTTAGAATGTACTCGAAACAGCTCAAACGGAGCATCGCAATTTACAGCCTCGTATAAGTCAACGATTAATTCTTTGGTACACAATCTTCTTCCATGATCATTAATATCTCGCCGAATCTGGTCAAGAAATTTCTTGTACTCCTTTCTAAGGGCTTCATTTTCACTAAGTTCATCCATAAAGTCACCTATGGATCCCGTAAAATCCTCTGGCAATGCCTTCTTGCCATATGGGTATCTATAATCTCCTCTACCACTAACAGCAAGGATGTAAGAATGCTCTCTCAAAAACAACAAAGGAATCTCATTCAATGTAATTGTAGACATAGTTTTATGGTTTAGTGAATTAATCTGCCGACAAAGTTATAACAAACCAAAGGGATATTAAAGTAATCTCCGGTATTTTTTAAAACAAAATGCAAATTGCCTTCCTATCGAGGAAACTAAAGAGTTCATCGAGCGTATGAATGATATACATCAAAAATAGGTGATTTTCGGGTTTTGGACTATCGGGCTAAAAATGAGAAAACCTCTCTGAAACAGCGTTTCAAAGAGGTTTTTCGTTACTTTGTCCCTTTTCGTTTGGACTCTTGGAGCGGAAAACGAGACTCGAGCCCGCATTCGCGGGCATTTCTCGCGAACTATTTTTACACCCCCCCCCAACCCCTGAGAGGGGCGACTTGGGGTCGCTTCGTGCGAACCATCGTTTCCGACAGAGCAAAATGAAAAAAGACAGCCTGAAGCTGTCTTTCTCATTTTGAGCGGAAAACGAGACTCGAACTCGCGACCCCAACCTTGGCAAGGTTGTGCTCTACCAACTGAGCTATTTCCGCAGTTTGTATGACTGCTGCCCTCTCGGGCAAAAAAAAGACAGCTACTTGCTAACTGTCTGATTTTTGAGCGGAAAACGAGACTCGAACTCGCGACCCCAACCTTGGCAAGGTTGTGCTCTACCAACTGAGCTATTTCCGCAACACTAACACCTTAAAATTTTACGATTACAACCTTTTCGATTGCGAGTGCAAAGGTACTACAATTTTTTTATCCTGCAAATTTTTTTGAAAGATTTTTTAAAGTTTTTTTATTCGTCAACCTTACTGCGATGTTATTTGTGTTATTAATATATTGTGCATCAATGTGTTATATATTATGTAAAATCTTTAGGTCAAAATGGTAATTCTCGTATAAATAGTTGCATTTATTGCGTATTTACAGGGATAGTCGTTATGTTAGTTATATGTGGTGCTTATAAATTGGGTTGTTTCTTTTACAAAAAATCGTTAACTTTGCCTATGGTGTTTCACGAAATAAGGGTATTGCATAAGTATGTAGTATGTTGAAATTGCCTACTCGCTATATAGTTTCTTCTTGAAAAATTTGGAAATTTAATGGGGGGGGGTAAATTTGTGAACTGAATAAACCTAAAACCTTTAGACTATGAGAAGATTTATTTTCAATATCGTAGCGATATGCAGCGTTCTGCTTGTTGTAGGATGTAGCAAGTGTGATGAGCCTTTCTGCACCAATTCTAAACACAACCATACGAAATCTCTTATTGAGATGTATGTTACTAGCGAGAGTTTGGGGCTTGACAATGCCCATATATACACGCCATATCTTAAAACGGAGTATGAGCTTATAGGCGATTATTACACCGGAGAGTTTGCTATGGTTCGCAATCTAAATCTTCAGTCGGGCGTTACATATTTCAAAGCTCATAGAGAGGAACTTAAGTATGTCGCTCCTGATAAGATCCGCGAGGCGCAGATAACTCTTAGTCTTTTGCTTCCGAGCGACATCCCCTTTGAGCTAAATAAGAAGTACTACTTTGGTGATGTCGAGGGCATAAATACCGATGATGGTGTGGTTGTTCCTGAAAGCACAGATGGGTGGTATGAAAGTAAAATAGTCCTTGTCTATATGGGTTACTGGCTTGAATCTACCTCTGGCTGGATGATGTTCACGCGTTTGGATGAGGTGTCGAGGGATGAGAATCGCACGCGCAGTATGTTGAATATGGAGTTTGGTTTTGAGGGTAGAGATAATACGGGCGAGCATACTGTAACTGTTGAGGGCGGTAGGATTGTGGGTAATCCTGGCTATGTTGCGGATGAGAACGCCAAGCCTACGTGGTCCAATGGCTGTATAGGTGCAATATATCAAGATATACTCTATGGTTATACCGGTATTTATAACGCCGATGAGTTCGCTTATATGTGTATGCCATACTCGGAGTTCGACTATATGAATCCGACCACTGCCGAGGAGGTCTTTGCGCGAGGCACTGTTGTCGACCTTGCGCCATACAAGGAGGGTAGGGGCGATAATCCTTATCCAATAAAGCTATACTACTATATAGATGGTCTTGAGCCAGATACGGAGTATATGGAGTTTTGTGCGTCATTGAATAAGGCTACTGGTTTGTATGCTTTGTCCTATGGCAAGGTTAAGACTCAAGCTGTTGGTGGCGAGGAGTATAAACCGCTGGTACATTATCTTCCAAACGAGTCGCTGATAACTGCTAATAGCGCATCGCTCAAGGTGTTGCTTAAATATGCCGACACACTAACATATGCTATCTGCGAGGGCGAAAGTTGCGATGGTGTTGAGTCGACCATTCCCGTAACCTTTGATAGCCTTGTATCGTTTGTCGATATTATATATCCTGTAATAGAGGTTGATGGTCTTAAACCAAATACCACATACACCGTTCTCTTCGAGGCTAAAAATAGAGCTTCGACCACTCAGATGGAGGTGGTCTTTACAACAGAGGCTGAGATAGAGTAGGTCGATTGTGAAACGCAAAAAGGGTTGCCCGCGAAAGAGCAACCCTTTTTTGTGCTTAATCAGAGGCGATTAGAATGCCTTGCCGATGCCGAGGAAGTCCTCTGCCTTCAAGGCCGCGCCACCGATAAGACCGCCGTCGACGTTCTCCTTTGAGAAGATCTCGCCAGCGTTAGATGGCTTGCAAGAGCCACCATAGAGGATGGCGCACTCCTCGGCTGCTGTGCCGAATTTTGAGCGTAATACCTCGCGGATATATGCGTGAATCTCCTCTGCCTGCTCTGCGGTAGCAGTCTTGCCTGTGCCGATAGCCCATACTGGCTCGTAGGCGATAACAAGCTTTGCGAACTGCTCCTCGGTAAGGTTGAATACAACCTCCTCGAGCTGCTGCTTGCAAACCTCGAAGTGGCGGTTAGCCTCGCGCTCCTCAAGGTTCTCACCAACGCAGTAGATAGGAATAAGGTTATTCTCGTATGCGCGGGCCATCTTCTTGTTCAATGTCTCTGATGTCTCACCGTAGTACTGACGACGCTCCGAGTGACCCAAGATAACATACTCGCAACCGAGGGCAGCGATCATCTCTGCTGATACCTCACCAGTGTAAGCACCCTTAGTCTCTGTAGCGCAGTCCTGTGCGCCAACAGCGATATTTGTACCCTTGAGAGTCTCCACAACACTCTGTAGGTGTGTGAATGGAGGGCATACGATAAAGTTTACGCAGTCGCAAACCTCGCCCTTGCCAGCAGCAACACCTTTAGCAAGTGCCACACCCTCTGCAGGGAGTGTGTTCATCTTCCAGTTGCCTGCAACAATCTTCTTTCTCATATTTAGGTATGTTCTATAAATTTGTAAATAATTATTTGTTTTCGTTCGTTGAACTTACTCTGCCTTCTGTGCCTCGATCCAAGCCTTTACATCGGCTGTAGGGAGACCAAGCTTATTCTTCTTGTTGAAACCGCAGAGGTCGTTGAAGAGTTTCATACCGCCAGTCTGGGCAGTGTTCTTGAATGCCTCAAGGGTTATGTAGCCCATCTTCTGGATAACGGCTACCCACTCCTGTGGGATGCCAGCCTCGGTATATACCTCCTCGGCGTCGGCAACAACCTTCTTCTCTGGACGCATAGTTGGGAAGAACAATACATCCTGAATAGAGGTTTCGCCAGTCATAAACATTGTAAGACGGTCGATGCCGATACCCATACCAGAGCAAGATGGCATACCATACTCCAATGCGCGAACGAAGTCCATATCGATGGTCATAGCCTCGTCGTCGCCCTTCTCTGAGAGTCGCATCTGCTCCTGGAAACGTTCCAACTGGTCGATAGGGTCGTTAAGCTCCGAGTAGGCATTACACAACTCCTTACCATTTACGAACAACTCGAAACGCTCGGTAAGCTCGTCGTTGTCGCGGTGACGCTTACATAGTGGCGACATCTCGATAGGGTAGTCGGTAACGAATGTAGGCTGTACAAGGTGTTCCTCGCAGTACTGACCGAAGATAGCATCGATAAGTTTACCCTTACCCATAGTATCGTCGATCTCAACGTTGAGACGCTTACAAGCCTCGCGAAGCTGTTCCTCGGTCTGACCAGTGATGTCGTAGCCAGTCTTCTCCTTGATGGCGTCGGTCATAGTGACACGACGGAATGGTGCCTTGAATGAGATGGTCTTGCCGTCGAGAACAACATCTGTAGTGCCGTTAACAGCCATAGCCACGCGCTCCAACATCTGCTCGGTGAACTCCTGCATCCAGATGTAGTCCTTGTATGCAACGTAGATCTCCATACAAGTGAACTCTGGGTTGTGGGTGCGGTCCATACCCTCGTTACGGAAGTTCTTACCGAACTCATAAACACCGTCGAAGCCACCTACGATAAGACGCTTAAGGTAAAGCTCGGTAGCGATTCGCATATAGAAGTCGATATCGAGGGCGTTGTGGTGTGTGATAAATGGACGTGCTGCAGCACCACCAGGGATAGGTTGAAGGATAGGGGTCTCCACTTCAAGGTAGCCACGCTCGTTGAAGAAGTCGCGCATAGTCTGCATAATCTTTGCGCGCTTAACGAAGGTATCCTTAACGTGTGGGTTTACCACAAGGTCGAGGTAACGCTGACGATAGCGTACCTCAGGGTCTGTGAGGGCATCGAATGTCTGACCATCCTTCTGCTTAACAACAGGCAATGGGCGTACCGACTTTGATAGTACGGTAAACTTCTGGCAGTGTACCGACAACTCGCCAGTGTTGGTGTGGAAGGCAAAACCCTCAACGCCGATGAAGTCACCGATATCTAGGAGTTTCTTGAATACGGTGTTGTATAGTGTTGGGTCGCCCTCTGGGCAGATGTCATCACGACGGATATATACCTGGATACGACCTGTTGCATCCTGCAACTCGAAGAATGATGCCGAACCCATAATACGGCGACTCATAATACGGCCCGCGATAGAGACCTGCTGGAAGTTGCCCTTCTCGGGGTCGAACTGCTCGGCAATCTCGCGTGCTGAGGCATTTACCTCGAAACGTGCTGCTGGGTATGGGTTGATACCAAGCTCGCGCAACGCCTTAAGCGACTGACGACGCAATACCTCCTGTTCACTAAGTTCAATACTCATAATATATCTGTTTTAAATTAAATTTCCAAGTTGGCAAAGTTACAAATAATTTTTGAAATACGTGCAACTGTACCTATGTAATAATACAAAGTGGGGGTGTAAGGGTGCTTCAAGGGAGTTTGGAAGTCTGTTTTTTTTATGGGTAAACTGGGTATTATAGGGAGTTTAGGGAAGATTCACATTATCCACGTAACCACACCACAACTCCATAAGAAAAACTTTAGGGAGGTTCTATAAATTAGTTCGAGTTGATTTTGTTGGATATTTCGAACAGATTTCTTATCTGTTTCGAGGGCGCTATGCGGGCATAGCAACCGAGGAAAGATGAGAAAGATGCCGAAATAGACACAAAAGCGACCGAAATATAAAATAAAACTTCCTATTGTTAAACTTAATTTACTAATTTATAGAACATCCCATAAGATAGTTTCTCAATGCGACATATACTATCCATAATAATGATATTCGTGCTTATCGGTTGCCATAAAGTGACCGATAAGTTCGTATTTGAGCATAGCCTGCCAGTGAGTACAAATAGCATTGCTCACTTACGAGATAGTTACGTGGGTGTTGGTGGTGTGACCATTGTCGACAACGTTGTGGTGGTTGGGCGTGTGACATCTACCGATAGCGAGGATAACTTCTACGGCTCGGTGGTTGTGGAGGATGAGAGCGGTGCTGTTGAGGTGGTTATAGGTACGGTAAACCTTGACGCTGATTACCCTTTGGGTTTGCGTGTTGCGTTGCGGTTACAGGGGTGTTATGCCGACTATTCGCGTGGCGTGTTGCAGGTGGGTAGCAAGCCTTCTGAGTATGACTATTTAAGTGTTGGCAATCTCGCTTCGCCAGAGAGGGTTGATAGTGTTGTGCTACGCAGTGTAGATGTAGAGCCTATAGTGCCACATCGGACAACTATAGCCGATTTGCAAGGCTCTATGTGTGGTAGGTTGGTCGAGATACAAGGACTTATGTTGATGGATTCCTCGTCGGTAGATACCCTTGCGGGTGAGGACCTTAGTAGGGCTGTATGGCGTGGCTACTCGATGTTTAGAGATGCTGTGGGCGATACCATCGCGGTATATACGCGCGACTATGCACGATATGCTGAGCATCGTATACCTGCCGACAGTGTTAACATTGTAGGCATTCTGCAAAGGGATAAGTATCGTGGTGGCGAGGAGTGTTACTATATAAAGATGCGCTATGAGGCCGATTGTACTATGCGTTAGTCTTGTGTTGTTGTTAGGGTGTAGCGATAAGCCGAGTATTGAGCGCAACTATCACTCGATAGCCTCGTTGTGGAACTATGTGGGGCGTGGTACGATGCTTATAACCGAAGATATATACCTCAAGGGTTATGTTATTGCCAACGATAAGTATAGCGAGTTAAATCGCGCTATTGTCGTTGCGGATGATAGTGCTGGTGTGGCTATTGAGATTGATATGGATGATATAAATCATCACTTTTTGTTGAATGACGAGATTGTGGTACGCTGTGCGGGGTTATGGCTTGGTAGGGTAGGCCCCAAGTTGTATCTTGGTGCGGAGCCTATGGGTGACTGGGTGGTTGATAAGATTCCAACCTCGAAGGTGGGTAACTACCTATTCGCGCTCCCACATAACGACAATACTCCAACTTTCAGACAACGCAAGGTTGCCGAGTTGGAGTATCGTGATATTCTTAGTTGTGTTACCGTTGCCGACCTAAGGCTTATCGACGAGGAGCGTGGTATGCGGTGGGCAGATATAGATACGGCTACTGGTAGGTATCGTACCTCGCTACGCCATTTCTGCCAAGGTGACGACACGCTGACTGTTGTTATCGATGGCGATTGCTATTATGCCTTGGATAATATTCCTACAAATACTATAAACCTTTCGGGCATCCTCGACTGGTACAATGGCGATATGGCCCTACGCATTATGAATCGCAACATTATCGATAGAAGAATAGATCTCCCTGAATAATGTAGCGTGCTACGCCATCGCTCTCTGTAGGGGTGCTAAACTGCGATACAAATGGCAGTAGGTCGATGTTGAGGGTTAGATAACCCTTTGTATGCTCGATTGCCCAGTAATGGATATTAGCAGGGTTTCCCGGGGCCCAGTTAGCGCGGTCGTAGTTGTAAGTTCCCATCTGCGCATAGTTGTTAGCGTTGGAGTAGAATACTCTGCCCTGCGCAGTCTGCTTTGTGCCGTTGATGGTAATAGTGTAGATGTTCTCGTCGAACTCCGCAGCATTCACCGCTGTAGTGCCTAATGTTGGGAATGTACCCTGATCGTGACCGTGACCAGTGATAGATAGGCGTAGTTCGATGCTCTTTGTACCACTTGGTACAGATACACTGCGCTCGCCAAGACGCTCCTCTGCCTCTATATCGTGGCTCTCGATGCCATATACCCACGCGCGGTTACCGCAGTTGTCCGATGTTGCCGAGTCGTAGATATTCTTTACGGCTATAAGCGTGCGCTCTGGCTCGCCCTTGTAGTGGATAAACTTAAGGACCACAGCGTGTGCCATATCCTCCATAGCGTCGAAACCGCCATAGTAGTAGCGAAACTCCGTATCGCCCTGTAGAAGATTTTGGAACTCGGTAACGTCGAGATAGAACTTACGCTCCCACTCGCTGTCGAACATACCACCAAAGGGCGTAAAGGCGCGAGTAATCTCGTGCCACTCATCAGTAGTCTTATCCTTGACAAAGAAGATGGTGGTGTTGTCGTAGTCGGCAGGACGCTTGCCCTCAGAACACATTGTGTACTCGAGAATTACGCGCTTACATTGCTCTGCGGGGAATGTGAGCGTGAATGTGCCGTAGTTATCTCCCCAGCCAGTATGCTCAAGACGTATCTTCTCTGTTTCAACCTCGTATGAGGGTGCAGAACTCTGTGGGTTACGCTCGTAAAAGGGCTTGCGCTCCAACTGTGTTGCAACTAATGTGGGGTCGATGCTATGGCTGTTATCGCCCTGCTTCTCGCTACACGCGGTAGCAAGAAGTAGGGTAGATAGCACTATTGCGATAAATCTCATTAGATATCGTTGTTAAGTTGTGGAATGTCGGTGCTACGCTCGCGCTCGCCAAGGAGATGCTCCGAGAAGTAGTCTGCCATACGCCAGAAGAAGTACTCGTTCATATCGCCGAAGCCGTGACGCTGACCAGGGAGTAGAAGCATATCGAAACGCTTGTTGGCGCGTATTAGGGCATCCACAACACGCAATGTACAACCAGGGTGTACATTCTCATCGATGTCTCCGTGAACAAGGAGTAGGTTACCCTTCAAACGCTCTGCAATCTCGTGGTTTGCCGAGATGTGGTACTCGAAAATGGTCTCGCCATCCTTCTCTACCTCGTTGATACCGTGATGCTTCTCAGACCACCAGCGGTTGTAGATGTTGTTGTCGTGGTTACCTGCGCACGATACTGCTACGTCGAAGAAATCTGGATACATAAGTATCGCTGCGGTAGACATAAAGCCACCACCCGAGTGACCGTGAATACCTACACGCGAGATGTCGATGAAACTGTGACGTGCTGCCAACTGCTGTGCTGCTACAACCTTATCCTTTAGACCGTAGTCGCGAAGGTTGCCATAGCCGTAGTTGTGATACCACTTCGAGCGGTCTGGGTGACCACCGCGGTTGCCTACGGTGATTACGATAAAGCCGAGCTGTGCCAAGCGATCTGTGCGGACAAGAGGATGATACCACGATTGCTCCACAGCCTCGGTTTGAGGACCCGGGTATACATACTCGATGATAGGGTACTTCTTCGATGGGTCAAAGTCGTAAGGTTTATACATTACACCGTGAAGGTCTGTGATGCCGTCGGCAGCCTTGACAACGAAGGTCTCAGGGTACTGATAGCCCATAGCGAAGAGAGGCTCAAGGTCTACGGTCTGAAGGGTAGTCACCTTGCGACCCTCGGTAGTGTATAGTTCAGATACTGGTGCTATATCAACACGCGAGTATGTAGTGGTGAAATAACGACGGTCATCCGATAGCGAGAATGTACCGTTGAAACCCTTAGGGTCGAGTTGCTTAAGACCAGTACCGTCGTAGTTTACGCGGAAGAGGTGTAGGTAATAAGGGTTTTCGTCCTTGTTGTAACCTGTTGCTGTGAAGTATATTACGCGCTTAGCGTCATCCACACCCAAAACCTCAGAAACGTGCCACTCGCCCTTGGTGATAGGGTTGAGAAGTGTGCCGTCAATGCTGTAGCGGTATAGGTGCGCCCAGCCTGTGCGCTCCGACCACTCGATAACCTCGCGCTCGTTGCTTATGAGCGTAGGCATCTGCCACTCGATAGATGTGTTCATCTCCTCGCAAACGACATCCTTGGCTGTTGCCGATGCAACATCTACCACGCATAGGTCTGCGCGCTGAATATCGCGACTCTGGCGGATAACGTAGAACTTATCGTTGTCGCCACACCATACCATACGCATAGGACGTGCGTAGGCATCGCTATGCTTAGCCTTCTGTGGGCAGATAAAGAGCATCTGCTCCTTGTACTTTGCCATATCTACCTTACGGCACTCGAACTTGTCGGTGTCGAAGAGCTCAAGTGTGAAGTCGGGGCTCTGCTCGCCTGGCATCTGATACTTGTATGTGAACAACTCTGGACGCTCCTTGAGGATGTTGATAACCCAGAAGTCCTTTAGCATCTCAGTGTTGCTACGCACTGTTGCGAAGTGCTTCGAGTCTGGCGACCACTGTAGGAGTACGCGGTAACGCTCGCCCTCCTTAAGTTGCTCGATGCAGTCCTCAAACCAATGATATGCTGTAGCATCAGTAGCGTCGGTAGTAATCTGATGTTCGACGATGGTGGCGTCTTTAGGGTCTTTAGCCAACTTCTCCACATCCTCCATCGACATATACCATAGGTTGTAGTCCTTCTGATATACGGCGATGCTACCATCAGGCGATACGTTTGCCCACTCTGGGATGCGACTCTCGCGCTCCTCAATCTTCTCGAGTGTGCGTGTTGCAATGTCCCACTTGAAGTGGAATACCAAAGGCTCGCCCTCCTCGTTCTTTGGGGCGTAGTCGTTGTTCTCTACCATTACCTTGTGTGGTGCGATGTCGAAGAGTACATACTTGTCATCCTTAAGTTCGATGTTCTCCACAGGTGTATGCTGTGCATCGAAAGGGTAGTTTGTTGCAAGTGTTACTTTCTCGGCAAGTTCTGCCATCGACCATAGTTCGCTCTGCTTGCCCGATGCAGGGTCTACGATGTAGAAGTTAGTACCATCTATGGTTTTCCACGAGTACCAGAATTTGTTGCTGTTCTTAAACCAGTTAGGGCGTACCTCTGTCTGTGGTACTGCGCGACGCACCTTTGTAGGCGAGAAACGCTCTGCAAGTTCGTAGTTAGGCTTTGTAGCCTCGGGTTCCGCACCCGTAGCAACGCTCACCGACACCAATGTCAGCGCAGCGGCAAAAATCAGTGAAAGTCTTTTCATTTTATTTGAGTTTTATGTTCATAATATTCCAATTTGCAAAGATAGAAAAAAAATTAGTATTTAAAAATTCGTAATCGGGAATGGTTAAAAGACTACGTCTTTCTATCATCGCAGACACCGCGAACAGACTACTTTTTCAACAACCTATTTACACTTGAGAGATACTTATACCCAAGTATATCCGCTATCTGTTCGTAAAGAAGTATATAGTGGGTGTGAGCGCTTGCTCTATGACAGTTTGATACTTTTATTATTCACTTTTGCACTATAATTGCTCAAGGCAAAGGGAAAACAATCAAATTGTTCTATTATGCAGAGTGTTAACAAATCTAATGGCTTCAAGCTCAGCGTAATGACGCTTGCCATAATGAATGTGACGGCAGTGGTTAGTTTGCGTGGACTTGCAACGGAGGCTATATATGGTCTTCAGTCGGCATTCTACTATCTCTTCGCTGCCATAGTGTTTCTTATCCCTACTGCAATGGTAGCTGCTGAGCTTGCAGCTATGTTCTCAGGTAAGCAGGGAGGTGTATTTAGGTGGGTAGGCGAGGCCTTCGGTGCAAGGTTTGGCTTCCTGGCTATATGGCTACAGTGGATACAGTCCACGATATGGTATCCTACGGTGCTGACTTTCGGTGCTGTGAGTATCGCCTTTATAGGCTTCAATCCCGCAACAGATGCCGCCCTCGCATCAAACAGACTCTTTACACTTGTAGTCGTCTTGGTGATATACTGGGTCGCAACATTCATCTCGTTGAAGGGTCTTGGATGGGTAGGTAAGGTGAGTAAGTGGGGTGGTATCATAGGTACTATCATCCCTGCGGGTATACTCATTATACTATCGGCAATATACCTCATTTCGGGCGGTCATAACAACCTGAATATGCACGAAAGTTTCTTCCCTAACCTTGCCAACTTCGACAATTTGGTGCTGGCAAGTAGTATCTTCTTGTTCTATGCAGGTATGGAGATGATGGGTATTCACGTTATGGAGGTGGACAACCCCAAGCGCAACTATCCGCGTGCCATAATCATAGGCTCGCTCGTTACGGTAGTGATATTTATCCTCGGTACCTTTGCTCTCGGTATCATAGTGCCAGCAAAAGATATCAGTCTTACGCAGACACTTCTTATAGGCTTCGACAACTACTTCAAGTATCTGCATATGTCGTGGATGGGTCCTATAATCGCCATAGCCCTCGTATTTGGTGTTCTCGCGGGCGTGCTTACTTGGGTGGCAGGTCCTTCGAAGGGTATCTTCACCGTAGGTCGCGCGGGATATTTGCCCCCATTCTTCCAAAAGACAAACAAGGATGGTGTACAGCGTAATATCCTTCTCGTTCAGGGTGTTATAGTTACCATTCTCGGCTTGTTGTTCGTGGTGATGCCATCTGTGCAGAGTTTCTACCAGATACTATCGCAACTTACCGTATTGCTATACCTTATTATGTATATGCTGATGTTTGCCGCTGCCATAACCCTACGCTATAAACTCCCAAAGATGGAGCGTCCTTTCCGTCTTGGTGCGAAGGGTAATGGTGTGATGTGGTTGCTCGGTGGTTTGGGTTTCTGTGGTTCGCTATTGGCGTTTGTACTTAGTTTCATACCGCCATCGCAGATCTCCGTAGGTAGCAATAAGGTGTGGTTCTTGGTGCTTATCATCGGTGCGATAATCTTCGTGGGCATACCATTTATCATCTATGCCAGCCGTAAACCTTCGTGGAAGGCTGCTGATTCCGATATCGAACCATTCGAGTGGGAGAAAAAGTAGCCTTCGGAACTGAAAACTGAAAACTGAAATCTGAAAACTGAAAGGTAAGGTGTCTGCGACGCATTTTTTGAACATCTGCGCGGAGTACACCTTACCTTTAAGTTCTTACTTAATTGTGCTCAATTAGTTTGTTAAGTCTGTTGTGTATGCTTGTGCGAATCTTGCGTAGTTTATTGATGTCCTCTCTATTGCGTCTTGCAACATAGGCGCAAGTACCTTTGAACTTTTGGAAGATGCGCATATAGTTCCACGCGAGGATAAACATCACTGGGAAGGCAGCAAAGTAACCCAATGCCCACCAAAAGCCGTACATTATCCATATTGCGATAACTGGGATAATCAAGCACAACGGAACTGAGATAAAGGCACTCGCGCCCACGTTGAACGAACTAACGAACATCTGATCCTTGATAAGTCGCTTGAGGAATATCTTCGGGATAAGGAAGAGCAGACCCGTAGGTATTATCGAAGCGATAAATAGTGGTAGAAGAATCAGCAGTCCCAAGCCTCGTAGTAGCAATGCGCCTATACCTGCATTGTGTACAAAGAGCCAGTCGCGGATGCCGAGACGCTTATACTCATCGCTTAATTCTGCCACATCCTTATATACCTCCTCCATCTCGGCAGGATGCTTCTCATATGCCTTTTGTAGAGTATCTACAAGACGTTGGTCGGAGCGTAGGCGTGAAGGTAGGAAGTTGGGCTTAAAGCCATTCTTGATGGCGTAACGCTTGCCAAACTCCGTCTCGCGAAGGAAGTCTATCTGGTCGTAATGCTCAAGGTCCTCGACGTGAAGCATCATCTGTTGTATGGTGTTACGCACAAGGGTGTTAATCTGCGTCATCGTCTCGCGTGGATGCTCCTTATACTGCTCGTAGTAGGGCATTAGCGAGATAGGCTCGGCAAACTTGATAAGCATATCGGTGCGGGCGTGGAAGTAGTTGGAGTAGTGGTTGCACGATGGCAATATCATCACATCCTGCTTAAACTCCATCCTCTCCGCAGCATCGAAGGCGATACGCAGATAGCCAATCTTAAAGTTGCCTAACCAATGCTTGTCCTGATGGTCTGCCTCGGGGTAGAGCATTACGGTCTCACCATCGGTGAGAGCTTTGCCCGCAGCGTCGAGAGTAGACTGGTTGTTCGTAATTGCTCCAAAGCCCTCGTGACTCATACGGTAGGCTGGGAGTAGTCCCATAGCACGCAACACCTTATTGAAAAGCGGGTTTTTGAAGACATTGGCGCGCGCCAGGAAGTTCATACGTCTATCCGTTAGTTTCAGACATACACACAAGGGGTCGTTAAGGCAGTTTTGGTGGTTGGAAACCACCACAAGAGGTGTTCCGTCTATCGGTACATTCTCGAGTCCGATGATATGCTCACGACGGAAATATAGTCCAGAATTTATATACTGAAGATATGTTCTAAAAGTCTTTAAAAAAAGCGAGTGATCGCGTGGTTTTCCTAATTTCTTCATAAATTATGTGTTTGGTCACAGGTCAAAAATAGGAAAAATATGCCAATCTCGTGCTATGTTTATTATACTATTATTCGCTTTCGTGATAAAATAGGTATTTATACTACTCGCTTATAATAGGCTGTACTCTGCAAATAATAAATAAAATAGTGAATAGAAGATATGTCTAAAACACTCCTATTCACTACTTTCTATCGGGTGTCCCAATAAGTGTTTTATACCAATTTTTGCTACTTGGTATTCTGCAATATCTTATTTTTTAGCAGAGCAGGGTAGTCGGGGTTATCGCCAAGGAATCGCTCAACCTCCTGCTTGGCAGTATCGCTATGGTGACCACCGAGCATAGCCTTTAGCCAGTTGCTTGGGAAGAAGATGTCGCCCGTACGCTGTATCTCTTTGAGTTTGTCAAGACCGCGATAGATGTAGTCTACGCTCTCGGTTTGGCGTGTGTGGTGGCAGAGGTAGCCGAGCATCGATGCTGCCCAAGGCTCAGGGCGACGATTCTTGGCATCGCCAAGCAACCACTCAAATAGTGCCTCTCGCTCTGCAACATCAACTGTAGTAGCGCGCGATATATAGTCGAATTGCGCTATGCGGTCGGGGTTGGTAATACGACTACGCTGTGTGGCGAGGATATGCTCCGCCTGTGTAGGTAGGCGTAGGGCAAGTTCGTAGGCGAGAGTGGTGTAGTCCTGCTCGTCGAGATGTGTGTTGGACATACTCTCCCAAAGGGTATATAGTCGCTCGATACTGCTATTAGAGACCATTGCGTGGGCAAGAGTCATCGTAAGTCTGCGACATAGCGAAGGGTTGTTATGTCGGCATATTATCCTCCAAAGGTAGTTCTCTGCCTCGTAACTGCCCACCTCGATCATTGCACTACCGAGGTAGTCGTTTAGGGTCGAGGCGATAAGGTAGTTAGGCTCTACGGAGATATGACCGAGGATAAAGTGTAGCCACTCCTTTGCCGAGATTATATCGTGCTGGTAGCACTCGTGTAGGGTTATTACCAGCGACTCGCGTAGTAGCGCATCATCTATGGTGGCGATGTTTGCCATTATCCACTCTCGACTCTGCGAGTCAGGTATAAAGAGTCCGTAGCCACGACCGCAACTATTTGGTAGTACGGCTACTACATTGCCCGATGTTGCCACACGATGCTCGCTATCGCGCATTGTAATGTCGATGGTCTCTGCTCTGCAGTCGGCATATATCACACGCGAACTAAAACTCTGTGTCCACAGCGTGCCACGATTGTAGGGGTCGCTCTGCCTAAAGATAATCTCTTGGCTTCCCACCTCTACGGCTATATGTGGCATACCCTTCTGGTGTACCCATACGTCGCTAAACGTCGCCAAGTCCTCTTCGGTGTATTTGTCGAGTATGGCGACAAGTTCTGGCCAGGTGGCGTTGCCATAGGCGTAGGTGTGCAGATACTCGCGGATACCGCTCTGGAAGTTCTCCTCGCCCATAAGTTCTACCAACTTGTCCATTACTATAGGTGCTTTGTTGTAGATTATCTGTCCGTAGATAAGTCCTGCGTTGTGCATATTGTCCAACTCTTGACGTATAGAGTTAGAGCCTAATGTGCGGTCCTCGCGGAGTGCCGATGTGGTGTAGGTCTTGAGTCTATTTAGACGGTGGTTGATATCGCGGTATAGTGGCTCTGCCATACGCGCTGCGAAGTAGTTTGCAAAGACCTCCTTGGTCCATACGTCATCAAACCAACACATTGTAACATAGTCGCCAAACCACATATGTGCCGTCTCGTGCGCTATAAGTTGTGTGCGTCGTAGTTGCTCGTCGAGAGTAGGGTTGTCGCTTAGGAACATCTGCCTGTCGTTGTAGAGCGTTGCTCCCGTATGTTCCATACCGCCATACTGGAAACCTGGCAAAATGATGATGTCGTACTTGGCAAATGGGTATGGAATACCTGTATACTCCTCCAACCACTCCAATGCGCTCTTGACCTCCGAAAATATAGTCTCCAACTGCGCCAAACGCTTAGGCTCGGTCTCGCGGTAGTAGGCTGTAAAGGTGTGTGCGCCATCATCGTATGTAGTGCTGTATAGTTTGCCTGCTACGAATGAGAATAGATATGTACTAAGTGGCTCTGTTGGTGCAAACGATACACGTTTGGTGGCTGTTGCTGGGTCTACCTCCTCGCTACAAACTACGGTGTTGGATACCGCCACCCACGCCTCTGGTATGGTTAGCGACAGTGTGTAGTTTGCCTTCATATCGGGCTGGTCGAAACAAGGGAAGAGTGTTCGCGCACGGTCGGGAACAAGGAGTGTGTAGAGAAACTCGTCGTTGCGGTTAAGTGACTGGTTGTCAACATTGAATGATATGTTAACAATATTCTCGCCAGTCTCCACCTCACTATTGGGGATAACGATATGCTCGTTAAAAATCTGATGCTTTACCTCTCTATTATTAAGTTTGACATCGAGGATATTCTCTGTCGAGCGAAAGTCTACAACAATCTCATCGCTATGTTCAAGTGCAAAGGCGATATCCACCTTGCCGACATTCTCTACAAGGTCGATGTCGATATTGTACTTTAGCCCCTTGACAGTGGATTTACGCCACGTTGCTAACTCGCGACTAACACCCGCTTCATATCGCTCGCTATGCTCACTGCACGAAGCCAAAAAGATGAGAGCTACAATTGCCATTATCAAAAATCTCTTCATAGTTTTACCTTTTAGTTTGGCAAATGTACCAACTTTTTTTCAAAAAGCCTATCTTTGTGGTGTAATAGAGGATAAAATGAAGAAAATTGTTTTGGCTTTTGACTCGTTCAAGGGGTCGCTCACCTCGCGTGAGGTGGCAGAGGCATTTATCGCTGGGGTGGGTGTTGTAGACCCTAAGGTGGAGTGTTGTGTTGTTGCCATTGCTGATGGTGGCGAGGGTTTGGCTGAAGCAATTGTGGGTAGCGTAGGTGGAGAGATGGTCTTTACTTCGGCTCACGATCCTCTCGGTCGCCCTATCAAGGCAAGTTATGGTCTTATAGACAAGGGTGTTACGGCAATCGTCCCTATATCCTCGGCAAGCGGTATAACGCTTCTTGGAGTAGATGAGCGTGACCCTCTGCGCACCACAACATATGGTACTGGAGAGGTTATTCTCGATGCTGTAGGACGTGGTTGTCAAAGGATAATAGTGGGTCTTGGCGGTAGTGCCACCAACGATGGTGGTGTGGGTATGTTGCGTTCGTTGGGGTACAAGTTTCTCGATGCGCAGGGCGCAGAACTTATCACTACAATAGATATTCTTGAGCGTGTGACTGATATTGTACCACCCGATAACTCTCCGATTGAGGGCGTAGAGATTTGCGTTGCCGTAGATGTCGATAACCCATTGTGTGGCGAGCGAGGTGCATCCTATATCTTTGGTGGACAGAAGGGTGCAGATATGCCTACTATCGTACGACTCGATAACGCTCTACGACACTATGCCGATGTCGTTGCACGTTGGCGAGGCTGCGATATTGCCGATAGGGCGGGTATGGGTGCTGCTGGTGGTGCAGGCTTTGCCTTCGGTGCGGTATTGGGCGCGATGCCTACATCGGGTATAGAGTTGATGCTCGGTGTCGTAGACTTTGACAATATTATAGCAGATGCCTCGCTGGTCGTTACTGGTGAGGGTCGTATCGACCGCCAGACCGTAATGGGTAAGGCTCCAGCGGGAGTACTTCGTCACGCCAAGCGTGCGGGCGTTCGCTGTATCGCTGTTGGTGGCGGTGTGCAGTGGTGCGATGAACTTAAAGATAGCGATTTCGATGCGATATACTCTGCTACACCAGATGGTATGCCTCTCGATATAGCAATGAAAAAAGAGGTCGCTACAACCAATCTAAGAAATGTAGCAACCTCAATTATAAAAGAGTTTTAGTCGTAGAGATCTACTTTGTTAATACCTTAACCAACTCTGCTACAGCACGTCCACGATGTGATATGCTATTCTTCTTGTCGGCACTCATCTCGGCAAAGGTAACACTCTCTCCGTCGGGGATAAATAGCGGGTCGTAGCCAAAGCCCTCGCATCCTGCCTCCTCGGTGGCGATGCGACCATTTACAATGCCCTCCACCTGAATCTCCTCGCCTGAGCGTATAAGTGAAATAACGGTGCGGAAGCGCGCCTTACGATTTGTTACCCCCTCCAATTCTCTAAGAAGTTTGCGGTTGTTGGCTGCAAAGTCGTGACCATCTGTGGCATAGCGTGCCGAGCGCACACCTGGAGCACCATTTAGTGCCTCCACCTCCAAGCCAGTATCATCGGCAAAGCAGTCGAGACCAGTGCGCTCGTATACGTAGCGCGCCTTTATTGAGGCATTCTCATCGAGAGTCTCACCCGTTTCGGGTATATCCTCCACAATGCCAACCTCCTTGAGTGTCACAAGCTCAAAGCCCTCACCAAGCACAGCCTTCACCTCCGAAAGTTTATGTGCATTATTTGTTGCAAATACAATCTTCATATTTCTATTACTTCTTTTTATCCTTTACTGCGCGTACAGATAGTCCCATATAGCGCCAATCTCGGTATGAGTGCTCTGCCTTATCATACTTTATTAGCAGACCGTATGATAGGTATCCGTGCTCCTCTCCAGGTGTAGAGCTCCAGTAGTAGCCATAACTGCCTGATGTTTGAGGGTATCCTAACTCGTTATAGCCGGCAGAGGGTAGGAAGATAGACTTGCCATTTGGTCCAGTCACTTGCATACCCACAACGCCATTTACTGTTATGCGCTCCCAAGTACACTTGTTAAACAGCTCGTTCTGCTCAATTCTTGTAGGCACTCTCCAGCCATTGCCCCAATTAGCTGCGGCAGCATCATACTGTGGATTGCCAGAGAAGTCCTCTATTTTTACAAGGTATGTTGAGCAGTTCTCATCGGTATATTCGCTCTTTGGCGTTGTCTCGCCCCAAGCAAAGTAGTCTCCAAAATCCTCGGGATTCTCAGCGCCTACATTGCAAATCGCCCACTTAACACTGAGACCTAAATCTACTGCGCGTGGGTCATCCTTTGGGGTATTCAAACCCTCATTGCGCTTGCAACCGCCAACCAAAAATAGTAGCGCAAGGGTGGCAAATGTAACTATCTGTTTCATATATAAGTGGTTTATAGCTAACTTGTTACTATTGTCTTGCGACCTCCAACTCCGATAGACGGTGGTCCATTGCCACCTTGTCGATAATGGTCTTAACGACAATATCTATCTCCGAGCCGTCGGAGTAGTCGGCAGGGCAGACGTGGTTTACGCGGTTGTCGCGGATAAGGTCGTTGAGAACGGTGCGTTGTCCCTCCTCCTCGGGGTTATATACCGCGATGGAGTGACCGCCAAAGTTCTTAACCAACTTCATACAAGGGATATCAGTCGTACCATCGCCAAAGTATATCATACGCGAGAATGGCACAGGACGCTTGTTCTCCTCCATAAAGCGATTTACATCCTTGGTGTCGAATACCGACTCCACACCCTTGTTAATCTTGAAGATAAATTGTGTCTTGTTGGTGTAGTTTACCGCTACAGCAGGCCAGTAGGCGATGCCGTCTACGTTGTAGAGGTATGAGCAGGCGTAGATATTCTTAAACTCGTGGGCGATAGCCGTGCCCTCGATAATCTCCTTCAAACCCGATGAGTTGACGTAGTGTAGAATGTTGATACCGCGCTCCTTGCCATACTCGTTGATGCGCTTAAACCACTCGATAACACCCTTGTAAAACTGTACGTTGCGACCCGACTCGCGGAAGGCCTCGCGTCGTAGCGACAGACCCTTCGACTGCGCTGCCTGAAGCATACGTGCCATATATGTTAGCACCTGATCGGCATCCTGCTCCTCGGCCAAGGTGTTCGCCTCGTGCCAGAATTCCATATTGCTCTTGCCCACAGCGGGGATGAAGTCGTACTCCTGCATATTTCCTGGGGCAAGTGTGCCGTCGAAATCGTAGATTAGTGCTACGGTTATACTCTCTTTCATAGTATTTGGTCAAAAAGTTTTCCAAAAGTAATAAAAAATATGATACAATGCTATTGTGTTGGTAGAAAATTTACCTATAACTCGCTAAATATTTGGATAATTAGCAAAAGATTTAGTATTTTTGTGTTGTATTTAAAACACAACTTAAAATTTACAACTATGCAAAAACTTAACAGACCTGCAATCTTGGTCGTTGATATGCTCAACGACTTTGTCTATGGCGCACTGACCTGCGAGAGAGCCAAGGCTATTGTGCCAGCAACTGCTGAACTTCTCGACTATGCTCGTGAGGTTGGTGTTCCTGTAATCTTCTGCAATGATGCCCACCGCGCTGGTATTGACCGCGAACTTATCATTTGGGGCGACCACGCTATCGCTGGTACTCCTGGTGCAGAGGTTATTCCCGAACTAAAGGTGTCGGATAAGGACTACGTCGTGCCAAAGCGTCGCTATAGTGGTTTCTTCCAGACCGACCTTGATATTCTTCTCAAAGAGTTGGGTGTGCAGACAGTGGTTATGACAGGTCTTCACGCTCATATGTGTGTGCGCCACACCTCGGCTGATGCCTACTGCCTCGGCTACGATGTTGTGGTGGCAAAGGAGGCTACCGACTCATTCACCGAGGAGGACTACCTTAGCGGTTTGGCATACCTTAAACTCTGCTATGGTGCAGATGCCTATACCAATGCCGAGTTAAAAGAGATGCTATAAAAAGTTTGTTGTGTTGTATGATTTTTGTGTAGGATAGAATAAAAAAAAGTATCGAATTATGGAATTTAAAGAGGTAGTAAGAAAGCGTCGTTCTACACGTCGCTATACTGGCAAACCCGTTGAGGTTGAGAAACTTCGCGAGGCTATGGAGTTGGCTTTGCTCGCTCCATCATCAAAGAATACGCGCTCTACACGCCTTATGGCTGTAACCAACCTTGACAAGGTACACGCTCTTGGTCGTCTACGAGACTGGGGGTCATCACTTTTGGAGGAGGCTGGTGCTGCTATTGTGGTGCTTGGCGATGAGAACGCAAGTCCTATGTGGCAGACAAATGCCTCTATTATGGCAACCGTTCTCCAACTCGCCCTTGTAGAGCAGGGTCTTGCTACTTGCTGGGTACACGTTGGCGATTATCTTACCCTCAAAGATGACCCAAACAGCCAGCGTAGTGAGGACTATGTTAAGTCTCTACTCCCCGAGATACCAGCCGATTACCGCGTTTGGTGTGTAATCTCTATCGGCTATGCCGACTACACTCCAAAGCCATTGCCAGAGTATGAAGGTCCAGACCGCCTTCTTTTCTTGTGATAAGGGGTTATCTGCGACCTCTCAATCATTGCCCCAAATGGGAAATACGCCAAGTATGTCCCATCTGGGGCAATCTCTTTATCGAGGTCAAACCTAACCCCTTCTGACAAGAAATTAGGTGGTGCTGCCCTTGTATGTTTGTGTCTGTTTCGCTTGACAAGCGACAGCTACGCTGTGGGGAACCTGGGTATTCTGGGGATAGTGGGGATGAGGTCGTGCGTTAGTCCGCGTTGTCGCTATTCTGCGCTTTGCATTGCATTGTAGTTTAATGATGCTCGCGCTTCCCCATAATCCCCA
>JAGCKG010000168.1 GCA_017647625.1 Alistipes sp.
TCCGTTTGTCGATGGTAATGGACGTACTGCTCGAGCACTCTTCTATTGGTATATGCTAAAACAAGGCTATTGGCTAACTGAGTATATGTCGATATCTAGAATCATTGCGTCAGCTAAGAAATCATATGAGAAGTCATTCTTGTACACTGAGGCAGACAACAATGATATAAGCTACTTCGTGCATTATAATCTAAAAGTATTGGAGAAGGCGTTTAAGGCACTACAAATATATATAAAGCGTAAGCAAGATGAGCGTCATGCCGCTGCTAGATATTTGCGCATTGGAAATATCAACGAACGCCAGGCTCAAATACTACAGATGTTTAACGACGATCCACATATCGTTTTAACAGTGAAGGATTTACAATTGAAATTCTACATATCTCCAACTACGGCAAAGCACGATATTGTTGGCTTAGTCGAAAAGGGACTTTTGAAAGAAATCTCCTTTAATAAAGTTAAAAGGGGGTATGTTAAAGGTGAAAAGTTTGACCAAATAACAAATTAATCTACAGCTTCAATTCTTTCCAGTGCTTTCAAAATTGGAAAGAATTGGAGTGAAGCAACTCGTGAATACCTATCACGAGTTGTTTTATTTTTAGATCACCATATGGTGTCTCTACCGATCGTGAATTTGTAAAGATATATAACCATAAAGTAAAGAAATACTACGATATTTATATATTATATGATGTGTTGTGCATTTAGAGAAATTTATTGTAAAATCTAATATTGGTTTCATAAACAGAGGAAGCTGGCTGAAAAACGGCTCCCTCTGTCGTTATAATAGATAGATTAAACTCTATAACATATAATTCCCGTGCTTATACTGGGTTTTTTATTGAAAATTCTATTATTTGGTTACAGGTAGCTATAAATTTCTTAATGTTATCTTTAAATCTCTCAGTTGCTGAGTCTGTTATTGCATGGTTAATAATGTGAAATGTATCAGTTAGGTTAATTCCTCTTTTATTGATGTAAAATTCGTATATCCTACCAGAGTTAACACCATATTCCATAACAATACCCTTGTTTTGATACTTAATTCTCCCCTCTTTGTCACTAGTAAAAATAAACTCTATTCCGTGACCCTCTTCGTTACCGACGTATATAACATATGCAGGTTTATCTATGGGATTGATATTAATACCACTTAACTCTATCGTCTTGTCATTTATTTCAGAACTCAAAGTTCGTCTTATAATTCTAATTGAGCACATTATTTTACGGTTGAAAGAGTAAAACAAAAAATCTTAGCGTATTTCTCTATTACCGATTCTAATTCTACCTTGAATGAACGAGGATTTTTGTCTACATTATCGATGATTAATACGCCCCATATTTCTTCTTCTTCATTTGTAATCGCTAATGCATATAGATTATTTGCTTTTGTATTCATATTTAACAATGAACTATAGTTGCTTTCATCTATAAATGCATCTTGCATATATTTTCTTACATCACGATATGATGTAGTCCTAGAGTTTTTTATTTCACTGAAATTCTGAGGCAATGTTATGCTAGATATATCACAAGTTTGCACCTCAATTTCACGCCCTTCTTTATAACATTTGTCTGCAACACCATTCAAACCTTCATTCCTTTTAGAAATTTTAAAATGCGTATGCGAGATTTCCTCATTAGGATAAGAATATCGTGCATATAGAGTTAGATAATCCGAAAAGAGAGATATTGGAGTGTTTTTTAGGTATTTTATCCAGGTCCTATTTTTGAAGTTGTTGACAAAATTTGTGATAAAAACAAAATATAAATACCCCATTATAAACTGCCAACCCTTTTGTGGTCTCAAAATACTAATTCTTGTATTAAACTCTCCACCACCAAGTTGCTCTTTTGCTATAAAGCGTAAAAAACGTTTAGCCCAAGACTTAATAACTCGATCTTCTTTTTTTGAGATTATTTCGCATAGTTGTATAAGTATAATAGGAATCGTTATGATTAATGACACAGCTAATTTATACTCAATCAATTTGTATATAATGTTATTTGTTGAATTTGTAGGCAAATTAGATAAAAAAGCCATTGTTGTAGGTCCAGCAACCAACAAGCAATATTTTAGTTTCTTCATATTTTATCTGCGAATATCTATATCTCGCATAAAGATACGCTAAATTATTCAATAATCATAATGTTTAAAGGGAAATCAATATGATCGTGAATTTGTAAAGATATATAATCTCAAATTTTCGGGTGCAAAACGGGTGCGCGATGGGTGCGTCAATGCCCCAATAAAGACCATTTAGGCTCACTTTATCGGATCCGAACCTAATATTCATACAAACTATCTCAGTATTATATCTCCCCAAACAGTTCCTAAACACACTCTAAGCACGACCTCCAAACAACATTCACATATCAACATACAAGAAGGAGCAAACCCGAAGGTCTGCTCCTTTCAATGTATTCTAAACCAATCAGTTGATTAGTTCATTGCCTGCTGGATAGCTACTGCAATAGCCACAGTTGCACCTACCATTGGGTTGTTACCCATACCGAGGAAGCCCATCATCTCAACGTGTGCTGGAACTGATGAAGAGCCTGCAAACTGTGCGTCAGAGTGCATACGACCCATTGTGTCGGTCATACCGTATGATGCAGGACCTGCGCCCATATTATCTGGGTGCAATGTACGGCCGGTACCACCACCTGATGCTACTGAGAAGTACTTCTTGCCTGCAAGAGTACGCTCCTTCTTATATGTACCTGCTACTGGGTGCTGGAAGCGTGTAGGGTTTGTAGAGTTTCCTGTGATAGATACATCTACATCCTCCTTCCACATCACAGCTACGCCCTCGCGAACGTCGTCAACACCGTAGCAACGTACCTTTGAGCGAAGACCCTCAGAGTAAGAGATAGTCTCAACCTCGTGTACCTCACCTGTGTAGTAGTCGAACTCTGTACGAACGTATGTAAAGCCGTTGATACGAGAGATGATCTTAGCAGCGTCCTTACCAAGGCCGTTAAGGATAACGCGCAATGGGTTCTTACGAACGCGGTTAGCCATCTCAGCGATCTTGATTGCGCCCTCAGCAGCGGCGAAAGACTCGTGACCTGCGAGGAATGCGAAGCACTGTGTCTCCTCGCGAAGAAGACGTGCAGCGAGGTTACCGTGACCGATACCCACCTTACGATCCTCCGCTACAGAGCCGTTGATACAGAATGCCTGAAGACCCTCACCGATAGCCTCAGCAGCGTCAGCAGCATTTGTACAACCCTTCTTAATAGCGATAGCAGCACCTACAACGTAAGCCCACTTTGCGTTCTCGAAGCAGATAGGCTGAGTCTCCTCACACATCTTGTAAGGGTCGATACCCTTCTGGTCGCAGATAGCCTTTGCCTCCTCGATTGACTTGATATCATATTGTGCAAGCACAGCGTTAATCTTATCGATTCTGCGCTCGTAGCTCTCAAATAATGCCATAATTTTATTCAAATTTAATGGTTAATAACTCTATGAACGCATTCGATTACTCGTGACGAGGATCGATATACTTAACAGCGTCGTTGAAACGACCATACGAACCCTTAGCCTTCTCCAAGGCCTCAGCTGGCTCGATACCCTTCTTGATGAAGTCCATCATCTTACCAAGGTGTACGAACTCGTAGCCGATAACCTCGTCGTTAGCGTCGAGAGCCATACGAGTACAGTAACCCTCAGCCATCTCAAGGTAGCGAGTACCCTTAGCGTTAGTACCGAACATAGTACCTACCTGTGAGCGAAGACCCTTACCAAGATCCTCCAAAGAGGCACCGATTACAAGACCGCCCTCAGAGAATGCAGACTGTGTACGACCATAAACGATCTGCTTGAACAACTCGCGCATAGCGGTGTTGATAGCGTCACAAACGAGGTCAGTGTTCAAAGCCTCAAGGATAGTCTTACCTGGAAGAATCTCTGAAGCCATCGCTGCAGAGTGAGTCATACCAGAGCAGCCGATAGTCTCAACCAAAGCCTCCTCGATGATACCATCCTTAACGTTTAGGGTAAGCTTACAAGCACCCTGCTGTGGTGCGCACCAGCCAATACCGTGAGTAAGACCAGAGATATCCTTAATCTCCTTTGCGCGTACCCATTTTCCCTCCTCTGGGATAGGAGCTGACTCGTGGTTAGCACCCTTCTTCACGCAGCACATCTGCTGCACTTCGTGTGAGTAAATCATAGTCAATTAGTTTTTAATTTGTTATTATAAAATCACTTAGTTATATCTTTTGCAAAAATCGTCGCAAAGTTACGAAAACAAATCGGATAAAGCAATTATAAGTTCATAAATTTTTTTAATAAATATCCCTCACTCTCACAATATCTCCACTCGCAAATTAGAGTTTATGTCGTAGGGGCAGTCATATTTTGCCCTTCCCTATCACTAATTCACACAACCCGACGCTCTATTTTAAGGGAGGTTCTATAAATTAGGTCGAGTTGATTTTGAAGTATATTTCGAGTAGATATTTCATCTCTTGCGAAGGCGCAATGCGAGCATTGTAACTGAGGAAAGATGAGATATATGCCGAAATAAATTCAAAAGTAGCCGAAAAGAATCTATCTTAAGTAAAATAACACTTTTGCTAATTTATAGAACATCCCTAAAGTGTTTATAGAGCGTGTAAAACTACGGGGATGACTCTGATTAGTCATCCCCGTTTCTCTCTATTATCCGCCTTAAAACAGCGTTAAAATGCGTTTAGGAGTCTACTATTGAGGTCTACGCATAGCGTATAGGGTCAGGTTGCTCTATTTAAGCGTTACCTGCTCCTTGAGTTCATAGGCGAAATGGTTATATAGGGTTAATTTTCGTCACTTATCTCCTGCTCTATTGTTAGGACTATAGGTATAGGCTCTTGACGCTTTGTAAGGTTATACAACAGTTCGAGGTCTACGCTCCTCTTTTCGCCATTCTCCATATAGTTAAAGTTATAGGTAATGTCGTTGCCCGCCGAGTCCTTTGTAGTATAGTAGAAGTCGATAGGGTCATCATTCCATCCGTAGGTGTACTCCTCACGAAGGTTGAGTTCAAACTTACCATCATCATAAATGGTTGCTACACCTATTCGGGCACCTGTACGAAGACGCACGAATGCGACAAAGGCATTATGAGGTATCGGGCGCGGCACACCATCACTACCCTGATAGTATATCTCGCCCTTAATATGCTCGGTCTCCACATTAAAGGTCTTGTCCCAGAAGACAATTCTATCTTTATCAGTGGTGATATGTATATCGCCACCTGCGGTAATTGATGTCTTCTTAAATGGCAGGCACTTACGCTCACCACTTTGGTCGATGCTGCCCTCTACAGGCACTTTCTGACCAAACTGGTTGAACTGCACTTGGGACTCATCCTTATTTGCCGCTGGGAGACTGCCATACATATGTCCATGCTCGCGGTGACGGTCAACGGTGTAGATAAATCGACCAGGAATTGTTGGGTGGGGGCGAAGCTTGTCAACGGCTACTCCAGTGCCGTCATTCGCTGCCTTTCTCCAATTTTCAGGGTAACGGTCATAGTCAATCTCAAGCATAGGTGCATCGATATATACCTCGAAGTGGTCACCAAAGTTCTCACCAAAGGGGTGTACCGAGCAACCATCCGAGCCTTTGAAACTTGTGATATCGAAGAGAATATCTACCTTCTGACCAGGCTTATAACTCAATATCACGTCGTCAACACTCTCCTCCTGATCGCCATTTTTCACATTGCTCAACAACTCGCCATCAGTCGGTATAGTTTTAGAGTTTCCACCTCCTGCATCTGACACTTTCACCTGTGCAGCAAAGCGGTAAGGGCGGTAATGCGCTACATCGAAAATTACCGAGCGATACTCGTTGCCTTCGTACATCTTTGTACCATATGCCATATCCGAGCTATCGCGTGAGTTTGGAAAGGCGTTATAACTATAAGCATTGTTTGACGCAACTCGCACAACATCCTTATTATTTGCACTATTTGTTAGGAAATAGATGTTGTATGTTCCATCCTCCTGCAGACCATATAGTTCCGCCTCGGTTGTTGCGCTTGTTTTATAGTTTTGTGTTCTGAATGCCATAACGCGACCATTGGTACTCCAATATGACTCGTTGAAGAGTATCACATCTCCATCCCACGCAAGACCCTGAATCTCCTCATAAACATCTTCATTATGGTTGTAATATGTTCGATAGTCACTAAATGTCTTCGAGTATATCAAGAACTCATCGCGTCCATTCTTATGCCACTGTTCACTACCAGGGTTAGCGGCGTGGTTCATCGCTTTATAAGTGCCATCACTCTGTCGCTCCTGCAACATAATAGTAAACACAAGAGGATGCGCACGCTTCTGAGGCACAAGCATATAGTATAGTTCCTCATCTTCGGCGTAAGCATTACCATAGGAGCGTAGGTTGTCTACAAATATTCTACGATGAACGTGGTCATATCCTGTGAATACCACATTTTTAGTGATGGTCTCGAAGAACTCTGCCTCGAGATGCACCTCCTCAAGTTCACCATCCGTATGCTGGAGCAGTGATTGCATATGCAGACGATGCTTACCAGGCCCTGTTACCGTATAGGCATACTTATAGTTGATATTCTCCCAATCGGCGCCAAAATACCCCTCCTCTCCTTTGGTATATACAGGCAACTGCTGACCTGAGTCGGAGCGCACATCGAGATGATTCACCGAGACAAGCACCGTAAATGGGAATAGAGCCTCAGGGCAGGTCTCAGGGATGGTGAAAATAATCGTCGCAAACTCCTTAGCCACACCATACACCTGCGTAGATACCCACGATGGCGTGAAGTGCTGCGTACGAATAAGATATACCGTAATCTTACGCTGCAACTTACCGTGCTTGATAAGGAACGAGCCTACCTGCTGCTCGTTACCCTCATACATAGGGTATAGGTATAGGGTTATAGAACCCTCACCCGTAGAGGTGTTGTAGTTGTTCGTAATATTATCGTACGCAACATTATTATCTATCCACGTAACCGTAGGTGCAACAGCATCACCCTTGCCCCCCTTGGTATATTTATACGGAATTGTCCAGTTAGTACCCGCATACTCGTCGCTACTCAACACATAGACCGTCTGCTCAACCCACATTGTCTCCGTACCATCCGAGATCTCGTTTACCCACTCATCGATAGAGATCCACGCATTGTTTGATGCTGGTGCCGTAAGTGCCTTCTCGAAACTATCCTGACCAAAGGAGAGCATACCCGTAATCTGGATATTGTAGTTGTGGTTACGGCGTATCATAAAGTTGCTACCATCCTCGTGCTGCAGCACCACGCGGTAATACTTATCGTTCGCCTCTGTCTCACTTGGGCGGTGACCACGAATAATGACACTAACGAGTCTCTCGCCAGAGTTCTCCGTCTCGAAGATATAGTCTTCGGGTTTGGTATTAATCTCCGTAATATCGGACATAATACTCTGATTGTTAGGCAGCGTCACAAAGTCTTCAGTATCCTCCCAGTTATCCACGATATGGAAGTGGTCATTGGGATGGTGCGGTGCAACGGTACCAAAGGCAGGGATGTTAACCGTACGGTAACCCGTAACGATGAAGTCATCTGTCTCCCAATTCTCAATCGTAACCTTCGCCTGATTACGGATAAGTTTCACACCCTCATACGTCGTACCTTTGATTGTGTAACTCAAATCCATAAGTTGCTCACTGATACTCTTATCCGAGTCTACATCCATCTGAAAACGCGACCAGTATACAAGCATACCTGAGCCACCCTCCATATTGGCAATTACCATACTCTCGGTCTGACCCGGAAACTCCGACTCATCGAACAGACCCTCACTATGATTGCCGATAAAGTGGATGATCTGGGTATGGTTAGGGATGATAGCCTTAAAATGACCGCTATCCTCACCATATGATGTAAGTGTTGCCTCCTCCGAACTGATATAGAGACCAAACTCATTGAAACAGAAGAGCGTCATATTGCTAAGGTGCAGACCATCAGGGTCTACAGCACGTGTATTACGACGCTGAATATCCGATATGTTGGCCTTAAACTCTATGTAGGTATACCCCTCAGGCACCTCCATCGCAGGCTTCTGAGGCACAAACTCCTCAACAGCATCGCGCTGACACGATGCCATTATCGCAAGTGCGACAAGGATATATACTGTATATAGCAATCTTTTCATATTATATCTTATTCGTAAGCATCTCTAACACAGCGAATAGCGACATCCGAAACACTCCATTTATCATTTGCCTCCTTAACATTACTTGTATTCTTGGGGTTAAAGACAGGGCCGCTTGCACTCATATAGTAACCACCATTAAGCAAAAAGTCGATAGCATCTGCATTCTCACCATCACCACCCTGAAGATCCATAATAATCTTCAACTCCGCCTCAGTAGGTAGTCGCCAGTTGTCGTAGACCTCTACAGGAGCCTTCTTATCATCGTTCACATCATCCACCTCGACATAGTTCTTGCAGTGGTCAGCAAAGACAACCAACTTCTTCTTGGCACTCATACCACTAAGACCACTATACGTCGAAAGCACAGCACCAAGACGTGACGCGATGACGAATGATGGCGACACCAACTTAGCATTGTTATCATCGCCTGCGGTATATCCATATTCGTCAATATTTGGTCGGGCAAGGATGTAATCTTCGGAACTTGCCATCACTCGCACCTTGTAGTTACGCACATTGTGGGTCTCACAACTTGCTGTTTTCAGACTCCAACTTCTTGAATATGTAAAATAGTAGTAGTTAATTGCATACTTTCCGCCACTTGATGCATTGCCTCTAACCTTAGAACAGGTCCAACTCGAGTTACTTCCAGAATGATTATGGGAGTAGGTATAAGTAGCTGTTTTGTTAGTCTCATTAACAGAGTTAATTTTACTAATACTCACAACGTGGTCTCCATAATACTGATATGTGGTTGGCGAGTCGCCAGAAGCCATTCCATTGGTGATATTTCTATCCCACGAATGTCCTCCCGTAGTACGATAGTAGTAGTCATCGCGATAGGAGTACCAAGGGAGCGAGTTTGTGATGTAGATAAGCGGATACTGCGCCACATCGATAATCTCTGTAAGACCCTCCTCGTTTTTGACCTGAAGTTGGAAGTAGCGGATAGTGTTATTTGTTGGAACAGCACTCTGAATACCGATATTTCCAGAGGTAGCAACAGGGTCAACAATACCCTTTATGCTTCTCACCTCATCACTATTACTACCTAATGTTTTCTTTGTATTATACTTGTCAAAGTAGTAGGCACTTTCAGGAACATAAGTAACCGTAACAGGCGACGAGGATGAGAAATATATCGACTCAAGATCTTCCTCATTGTCATACATTATGAGTTTATTCTTGTTTACCTTCAAATATTTCACTCCCGCCTCGCCACTGACAGGAATATCCATAGTCTCCCACGGCGCAGTGAAATACTTAAGATCCTCAATCTCCTCAGGCGAGGTGTAGTCCTCAGCACCCGGCGCATTGAGCGTAACACGAAGGTCGTAGAGCGTATTACGCTTGATAAGGTGGTAACTATTCTCAAGATTATCACCCTCTCTCTTGCTAAACGAAATCTGATAGTAGTTGTTGATATACTCTATAGGATCGCTATCCACATCCTCCTTATAACTTATTGGAAGCATCACAACCAACGACGTACCCTTATGGAAAATCTCGGAACTTAGCCAACTATGAGAGTAGCAGTAAGCCGTAATCTGTAGTTTGTAGTCACCGTTGCCATCATCCAAAAGTTGGAAATAGGGGCTCTGCGATATTGTTGGTGTCATCCAGTATGGGCGTAAGCCATTCTCATTATTAGGATAGCCACCCTCTGCAGTCAACGTGCTACGAACAGGCATATTACGCAAGAGATAACCCTGCGATTTAGCCATAAGGTCGGGCGAGAAGGTAACCTTATCACCGGGCTTGATGGTGACAATAATCTTTGCAGCAGCACGACGCAACGTAACCTTGAGGGTCACATCATCCGTAGTGCCGTCGTTGATAACTACACTACGACCCTGTGCGGGTTCACTGCTACCCATATACGCCACACCATCCATAAGGAACATCTGCGGATATTCGAAGTTCTGATTACCGAAGTCGATGCCCGAGAGGTGTATCTTGTTGTTTGTCTGATCGAGTTTTAAGAATTTGTCGTGGTCGATAATACTTCCCGACTGATAGTAGACACTCTCCGCCACATCGCTGTTGGCAATGACATATACCTTATACTTTGCATCAAGTTCGAAGTCTTCCTTTGTGCGATGAATGGTTGCAACACCATCAGGGGTATCCGAAACGCTCACTCGCTCCTGATAGAAGCCCTCGTATGACACACCGTCAGGCAACTGCTTGTAGATGATAACATCCAAGTGGCTGAGATACGACTCACTCTCGTTGTCGGCAATAGTGCCACGTGTGTCGCCAAAAGGAGTGAAATAGAGTTTTATGTAGTTATCATTACCCACATATGAGATATCGTCGACCTCTGCGTGGCATCCTGCAAAGCCAAGCAGCGCGACAAGCGATATAATGTATGTTAGTATCTTTCTCATCATTTCTTTATATTACTCCTCAGAGGCATTCTGTACCTGCTGTATATGCTTAATCTCAATAATCTTAGGGTTGTTACCACTATTTGGCCAGCGCAACGCATTGTACTCTCCGTTGATGAAGAGGTTGATATACTGGTTTGTCCACTCCTGATAGTATGACACACCAAGTTGAATTATTGTTTTGTCTGCGCCGTCACCACTAAGCGGGAATACCACAAGTTTGAACCACTCGTCCGCGCCACACGCAGGGAGGTTGCCCTGCAAAGATTCAACACCCGAATCGAATATAGGCTTACTCTCTTCCTCAAGATTCTTATCCACCTTGTACACCCTGATACGATAGTTCTCCTTAGAGCCCATAAATCCTGGCTTCCACTGCACATTCAAAGGCGCAGTAATGCGGAAGTAACCCACAAAGGCTCCCGCCTCGAGGTTATTTAGACCACCGAAGTACATCTCTGGCTGTGTGGAGATAATATAGTTGTCGAGTTGACTATTTCCCGCAGTAAGATAATGCTTTGGCACTATAGGGTTGAGGTATGTAGGGTATGAGATATCGTGCTCCTCATAATCCTTGCCCGTACCCCAATCTTCGGCATCCCAGTCGGCAACGTGGTACTCAAGCAGAAGGTTTGAACCTGCGATGCTCAAAATCTCGAACTCGTAGATATGGTTACGCACAATGCTGTAGTGGCTATTCTCCACTGGCGAGCCACCACTATACTGGCAGAACGATATGGCATCCTCGAAATACTTATTCTCGCCACCTACGTTAAACTCAAGGCTTATCTTGTTGCGCTCGCCCGAGTAGTGGATATTATCGTACTCCGTAACGTAGAGATAGTAGTCACCACTCTCCTTATCCTCGACAAATGGCATATTGATAGCCGCGTGACGATATACTCTAATGCAGTTCTCCTGATCGAGTTGACGCGTATTAGAGATCTGCGACCAACCCGATGGAAGCACATATCCCGTCTGGTTGTAGTACTTCAAAGTGGCACTATTTATGGCAACCGCACCCTTGTTTTTCAACTCGTTGCTTAGCTTAACCTCGACCTTCGCTGCGGCACGCAATAGCGATATAATACCCAAATCGAGGTTTCTGCCATCGAGCAATGGTCTCACATCCTTAACCGTAACGCCCCACATAGGTATCGCCGACTCCTCATTTGCGGGGTCAAGTTGCGACTGGCTATAGGTGATATACTCCTCACCGCTGAGGTTACTACCGCTGTTGGCAAGCACCATAAACCTATAGTCAAGGTTTGACGTGCCAAAGGCGTTGATATGGTCGACAAACTCCACAGGCATCTTACCCATAAACTGGAACTCGGTGTGCGACTCGTTAACAGGCCAGTATGTGACATCGTCAATCTGACCCAAGCGAGTGCCGTCGCTGGCAAATACCACCATATACAACTTTTCGGGGTCGATGCGGTAGTCGAACGGCACACCCACCTCCGATGGATACTCCTCGCTCCACGATGCTCGGGTGCGCTGACCCTCAACAGAGACTGTGAAGATAATCTCGTGTGGCTCATCGGCAGATATGAAGCATCTCTCCCCATCGAAAATGCACGATGCGGATAGAATGCCCACCAAGAGCAACATTAGATATTTCACAAACTCTCTCACGCTATATTACTATAGGTATTAGTTCAATTCTGCATTGTTTATCACAACTCTCCACGAGTTGATAAGGATATAGGCATCCAACCATACACCCTCGTCGAGGAAGAAGGTCAAGGTGTACTCATCCTGACGGTCGAGATACTCCTGATTGCCCATACTCTCGTTATGGTAACCCTTCACAAGCAAGGCATACTCCGCCAAAGGAAGGCTCGCTACCATCTCGCCTGTTAGGCGGTTTTTGATATATAGCATTGGCGACTTATCCGCCCTCATACGTCCTATTGTAAGTTCTGCAAGGGCAACACTTATCGATGTTATAGCCCTGCTCTCCTCCACATCGGCACTACCCGTCTCCTGATACCACGCCGAGTATGTTATATCCTCATCCGCGAGGAGCGTGTTATCCCAGTCGTATAGACCGTTGTTATCCTTAATCTCGAAGATATACTGATCGGCATCCATCTGCTGTCCCGACATCTCGTGGAGCAGGATACGCACCGAGTTTGTATTCTTCTTTAGCGACATTGTATGTCGGTATGTACCATCTTCGTCGCTCACCTCGATAGGCATCGAGCCGTGATACAACGGAAGAAGGTCCTCATCAACAACAGCCTCGCCGTTGTCGTTATACTTGCGGTGCATCTTCACCTGCACCTCCTCAATTTTTGTCTCGCCGACCTTTGCCTCTGCGAGCAGGTCGAACGACTCCTCGTTCATCAGTCCGCCCCACGCCAAAAGATTATACTTTCCTGGAGCGAGTTCCAACGGTATCTCAAACTTTTCCTTTGAGAGTTCCTCCTTATCTGTGGCGGTGGTATACTCGACAAGAACACCGTTCTCGTCGAAGACGTAGAGTGCAACAGAATTTACCTCGTTGGCAAAGGCGTTTGCAAACTTTATATTGTAGTCGTATTTGAAACTAATATAGACACCACAATCTCCTTGGCCATCGAAGATGTTAAGCCCATCATTGCACGAAGATGTTGCCAACATCGCCACCACCATAGCCGATGCAAGAGCAATTCTTCTGAATATATGCACTCTATTCATTTTTATTAAGTTTTATTATCTGCGGGTCTCCCCAACTTTTTTTAAAAGGGGTCGTCGAGCAAGTCGCCAGGCGACCCCTTGGAGGTATGTTCTACATATTCGAGACGATTTCAAGTTGCACTAAACAATCTCAAAACCACCCAAAACCCATATTAACAATGATAACTTATTTACTTTTTGAGAACACACCTTTTTTTATTACTGCTCGATATTTACGCCCTGCTTAACAACCTTCCAAGAGAGAACATTGATACGAGCAGCAACATAAGACTCCTTATCATCATCTTTTGGATACTCTGGCTTCTCAACAACGTGCGCGAAACCGCTATAACCAGGAGAGCCATAGCCCTTGATTGACTGAATATCAATCTGATATACGTGGTTACGAACTACACCATAATATGCAGTCTTGTTTTTATCCTTACCAAGATGCTCGATATCTACGATATAGTAAGTGTCACCACTCTCATACAAAACAGCAGGCTCTACCGTAGCAAGATGCGCATTAGTCTTGATTGCATTATCACCGGCAACACCTGAATCACCGAATATCTGATGACCACCAGCAGAACTATACTTATACCAAGTCAAACCTTGAGCAGCATTTGTAAGCTGGAAACCTACCTCATAAGCAGCCTTGCCAATTGTCTCACCGTGAACGACCTGAATATGATCTGGTGTAATAGATAGATACTTTGGTGACTCTGGATTATTCGAATCGTATGCTGGATTATCATAGAATACAGTGTACGCAAGAGAATTTGCTACCGCAGTCTTTAGATCATCCTCACCAGCATACTCGTTGCCATACCAACGAGCAAGCTCAAGTGTCTTATAACCCTCACCATCCTGCTCTACAAGGCGACCCTTAAGAATAACCTTTGTACGAACATCATTAGTTGTCCAATCAAGAGTATTCTCACCACAGTATGCGTAAGTACCAGCAGCATAAGATGCATCTGCTGCAACCTTATAGCCATACTCAGTAGGAAGACCATTTGCTGTAGCATATGACCAAGCGAATGTATCGTTAGTAGTACGAACATTCATTGTCTCTGCCCAATAGCTACGGAAATATGGAGAGTCATTCCAAGTAAGACCTAAAACATTAACATCCCAGTTCTCAATGCTTTTGATAATATTTGTCTTATCAAACTCATTATATAGCTCCCAACCAAGTAGCTCTACATATACTTTACGAGCGACATCATCAACTGGTGTAAATTCAGACTCTGTAGCTACCTCAAAGCGATTATCAGCTGCTGTTGTAGTAACAACAACCTTTGCTGCTGTACGCTCAACATAGATCTCAACTGGAGCAGCCTTAGCATCGTCAGCTGTTGTCTTAATATTACCCTCTGCTATAGGTGTAGCAACCATAATATTCTCGCCATTGAGATATACAGAGTTACTCATAACATAACCATTGGCATCGTTACCAAGAGAGTTCTCTTCGACTATATTCTGAAGATCTGCCAAAGTATATGCACGGTCATCTGGAGTCCAGTTAAGAACAGCCACAACCTGCTTAGGATGGATACCCTTATATGTCTGCAAAACCAAAACAGCCTGTGAGATATCCGACACATTTACATCCTCACCACCCTCTTTCTGCATTGGTGTGATGTTAAGTTGCAAGTAGTTCTTAGTACCACCAGGAGCTGTAGCAGGAGCACCCAACAAATTAAAAGGACTACCATTCTCATCGAAGAAGAAGAAGTAAGCTCTCTTTACAGCACGCTCAGCATCAGTACCATCCTCGTAGCCACCATCTTTAGGATTAGTTGTATCCTGAGCGCGTGAGTCTACATCTGCCGCCATTAGGTTGATAGCGATATAAGACTCCTCAACCTCGCCGTTGTGGTGTGGCTTATTACCTGCGTTAAGATCATCCTTTGCGCACGATGCCATACCAAGAAGTGCTAACGCGATAAATAAATACTTTTTCATATCTGTATTTGTTAATTTTAATTCGTAACCATCTACCTTAGCGTTATTCAGCATTGCGATAACCTTAGGTAGATAATTCCATCTATTCTACATTATATTCATTCTTTACAACTCGCCAAGAGAGAATGCGCACCTCTGCAGCCACATAGCTACTAACGCTCTCTGGGGTCTCTGGGGTCTCGATATTGGTGTCGCCATCGAAGACGGGCGTTCCCAAGCCAGATATATTGGAGATATTTACCTTATATATATGGTTGCGAACGACACCAAATGCCGAGTCAGAACCTGCGCTACCCAAGTGCTTGATGTCGGTATAGTAGTAGGTCATACCATTCTTATAGAGCATAGCAGGCTCAACCTCCACAAGGCGGGCGTTCACGACCTCATCCGAAACAGCCACATAACCCTCTGCGGACGAGAATGTAAACCACTCCTTAACCAAAGCCTCATCCGAGAGCTGGAAGAAGACCTCGTATGCCTCAACATCGGCATCCTGTGGTGCTTCGTTGCCCTCAACAGCCTTGATATCGGTTGCGCCAATACCCTTATACTCGCCACCCTCGAAGTAGTACAACTCCGAAGATAGCAACGATGCTATCTCACTGCGAACAGCGACCTCGCCATTATACCTATGACCATACCATATAGCCACCTCCACAGGCTCGCCACTCTCCTTAACGAGTTGCGCCTTAACAACCACCTTAGTGCGTGGGTTAGAGGTAATATTGCCCTCGCTGTCGGTGACCGCAGGGCGGGTGTTCTCACCACAGTAGGCTACATCGGCATTAGGAGCAAAGCCATCGGTCCAGTTGAAGTGGTTGTCGGCAGGGAAGCTACCCACATATGATGCCGCCCAGTATGAGCGATATCTGAGAGGATCGTTCCATAGGAAGCCTATCTCGCCGGCCATACCCCAAGTTTCGGGATAGATGTGCTTGAGCAAGATAGAGTGACGATAGTCGTTGTAGAGGTCCCATTTCAACACCTTGGCGTATATTGCCACGTCATCGACCGATGTCTCGATGTCGTATGTAGCCTCCTTATCGGCAACATTACCCTTTGCCACGACCTCAACCTTTGCCGAGATACGCTCAACATATATCTCTACAGGTTTCTGCTTCGCCTCATCTGCCGATTTTGCGATATTCGCGATGGTGAGCGGTGTGGCATATATAGCCTTGCCCTGCATATCGGCATATACCGAGTTACTCATCACAAAGTGATCGTTGTCGTTGCGGATGTTAGCAAGCACGTTGTAGAGATTGTTCAGCGTATATGTTGACTGAATATGCTTTGTATCCCAGTTCAACACCGCTACGATGTATGCGGGATACTCTCCCTTGTAGTTATCGAATATAAGTACCTTATCCTTAACATCAGAGACGTTAGGACCCTCATTTGCCTCGCCACTCTCCTCTGGCTGTGTGCCACCACTTTTAATGTCGAACGAGAGGTAGTTCTTACCGCCCGTACCATTTACTGGGAAGGCATCACCGTTGTGTTTGAATAGGAAGAAATGGGCATTATCCACATAACGCTCATCAGCCTCACCATACTCAAACTCATCGCCAGCACGAGTGCTATCGTCAGACTTTAGGGTCACAGATATATACGACCTCTCCAGTTCCCCCTTTTCAACAGGGGAAACTGGCTCGGTCGCCTTATCCGAACATCCCAATAAGCCCAACACGGCAAATATTATAAATGAAAATCTTTTCATCTCGGATGTTAAAAGGGTCGGTTAATTAGTTAAGCTGATAATCACGCTCAACAACTCTCCAAGTAAGGATGTTGATCTGAGCAGCTACATAAGTGTCGATATCAACTGGCTTATCAGGAGTCTCGAACTCGATGTTCTCATTGTAAACAGGAGTACCGTAACCCTCGATCTTAGTGATGTTTACGCGGTAGATGTGGTTACGAACAACACCATAGTAACCTGGCATACCCTCGATATCGCTAATGTGGCGGATATCGGTGTAGTAGTAAGTCATACCGTTCTTGTAAACGTGTGCTGGCTGAACCTCAGTAAGTTCGCGGTTAAGAGTATCGATATCGATTGTATCGTACTTGCTATCAGAATACTTGTACCACTGCTCGCCCTTCATGCTCTGTGCGATACCGAAGTACACCTCGTAGGCATTCTCCTCACTTGGATTACGAACGATGCACTCAAGGTCCTTAGGCTCGATACCTACATACTTAGAATCAACGAGTTTGTAATAAGTAGTGTTAAGAGTGTTAGCAACAACGATCTTAAGGTGATCCTCACCGATGTAGTCCTTACCCCACCAGTTAACAACCTCAACAGGAGTTACGCCGTCCTCCTTTACAAGACGAGCCTTAACGATAACCTTTGTACGAACATCGTTAGCCTCTGTCCACTCGCGAGTGTTCTCACCCATATACTTGCAACCGCCAACTTCAACGTTATCAGTACCCCAAGCAAATTTGTTTGCAGGGAACTCTGTATCAAGTGAAGTAGCCCAGAATGAACGGTAGCGACCAGACTCGTTCCAGTTGAAACCAAGAACAGAATCACCCAAAGTCCAAGTTGGGTTAATCTTCTTTACCAACCAAGACTCCTCATAGTCATTGTAAAGCTCGAAGCCCTCAATCTTAGCGTAAACCTCAGTTACCTCAGGAGTACCGTTACCAGTATCTACAGTATCCTCGATTGTACGGTTGATGTTGAACAATTGACCGTTTGTTGTAGCTGGGTACTCAACCTTAGCAGCAACACGCTCAACGTGGATAGTGATAGGGTTAGCCTTTGCTGCAGCAGCAGACTTAGCGATGTTAGCCTCAGTAACAGCAACAGCGTCTACAACCTCAGTGTTACCATTGAGATATACAGAGTTGCTCATTACATAACCGTCTACATCATCACCCAATGCAGAAACCTCAGCCTTAAGATCTGCAAGAGAGTAAGCCTTGTTCGCTGGTTTCCAGTTAAGAACAGCAACTACGTGTGTAGGATACTCACCCTTATAGTTCTCAAGAACAAGAACTGCATCCTTAATATCAGAAACGTTGTCCCAAGCCTGACCGTTAGCACCTGCGTTAATCTCTGATGCTACGTTAACATAGTTAACCGCACCTGGGTGAGA
Organism: Alistipes sp.; assembly: GCA_017647625.1. Classification (GTDB taxonomy): domain Bacteria; phylum Bacteroidota; class Bacteroidia; order Bacteroidales; family Rikenellaceae; genus Alistipes. The sequence continues at coordinate 18,311 of JAGCKG010000168.1, forward strand.
CTCCTTGTTAGTAACGGTGAAAGCCTCACCATTCTGGAAGAAGAATACATAAGCAGAATTAACAGCGCGCTCCTCTGGAGTACCCTCAGCGTAGACGTCAGCACGTGTTACATCATTTGCAGTGAAAGTTACAGCCACATAAGACTGCTCTGTCTCACCATTGTTTGCAGGGACGTTAGTCTCTGCCTTCTCAGCGCAAGCAGCAAAACCCAATGCTGCAAGTGCAATAAATAAATGCTTTTTCATAAAAATTGAAAATTAAGTTAATAAATAAATTATTGTTTGTTAATTAGTTAATTGTTTATTTTTTGTTAATTGTTATTGTCCGACATTCTATATATATTTCGATTCTTCGATATCTCTGTCATCACCTCTTCTGCCTTAGTAATACCGAGTTTCTGTGCCTCCAAAAGGTATGGCTTAGCACCCTCGCAGTTCTCCATATAGACCTCCAAAGCACCGCGGGCATATACCGCCTCTGGCATATCGCCAGCCTTCTCGAGGAAGCGCAAAGCTCCGCGATAGTCCTTTCTTAGAATTGCAGAGTTAGCAGCGTTGAGGTTTGCCACTGGGTCGTTAGGATACATACGCACAGCAGTCTCGAACAACTCGTTGAACTCATCGCTACCCGACTCGTAGGTCTGGGCAAGGATATAGAACTCCTCCAACGACAAATTCTGAGGTGCTGTGTGTAGAACGCGCTCAATCTCCACTGGGTCGGCATAACTCTTAACCTCATACTCGATAGTATAGTCAGAGTGACGCAACGCAGGGTAGCAGTTCTTCAACAAGAAGCGATACTCCTCCTTCCACGTCGACTTGATGATCCACTCCTTGGTATCAGGCTCGCGGTCGGAGCGTATAGCCTTCAAAATCTCCTCCTTATGCGCCAACGACGATGCCTCTACATAACACTCAAGACCTGCCCAGTCCTCTGGCTCGTAGTCGGTCTTGATAAAGCCCTCGCCAAAGTGGTACATATTCTCCACATAGGTCTTTAGAGCCTCGGTACGACCCTTCGCCAAGCGGGTGTTATTGCTATAGGGGCTCTCGGGCGACGCAAAACCCTTGATAAATACCGACTTAATGGTGATATCGCTATCGCGCTTCACAGAGTCGATAGTACCCGTAATCTTTGCCAACTCTGCGACGTTGTTGCGATAGGTTGGATAGATCACAATCTCGCTAACAGGGAAGTCCACGAATGCCGAGCCACTAATCTCGCGGGTCTTGACAACCTCGTGCTCGGGACGTAGGTATATGAGTTCTGGGTAGTATGGGTCGAGTGGGAACTTATCCACGAGTTTGCTCTCGGCAACAACATCGGAGTGACCACAGCAACCACAATCGGTGCGCGAAAGCACCAAACGGCAACCATCCATCCAATCTACAAACGCCACAGAGGAGTTGTAGTCGACAACACTCTCTGTCTCCGACGCACGAAGGTCTATATCGCCCGGATGTGTGGGCTTGATATGCTCGTTGCGCTGGTAGTAGATGCGACGATTGCGACTATATACACCGATAGACTTTAGTTGCAACGTATCTGCATCCTTGATAAGTTTTGGGGTCAACACCACCGCCTGGGTGCCTTTAACATCGAGTTGCGAAAGGTCTATATCGATATCCAAATTCAAATAGCCATCCTTAAGTTCCAACGTGAAATCTTTGATCTCAACATCGGGCATATCCTGCGCGTGAACTGCACACACCGAGAGGAGCGCAGCCACAATCAAGGAGAAAACTCTATTCATAGTTCTATGGGGTTAAAATACAAATACAAGATTAACTGCGGCCTTTGTAGGACCTACATAGTGGTGCGAGCCGTCGCCCACCTTGCGCTGACAGCCACTACACTTGAAAATATCGTAGTCGAGATAGGCATAACCGAAGCCCGCCTCAAGTTCGAGGTTTATACCTTTAGAGAGCATAAAGGCGAAGCCATAGGCAACACCACCACCAAAGGCATAGCCCTGATAACGCATATCATTGAGGACAGAGAAGTCTGTTCCGAGTATAGAGAGATTGTTTCGAACACGACCTACGTTGAAAGCACCACCCAAAAGATGCGCTCCAACAAAGTGACGCGAGAAACGATCACAAAACCAATAACGTGCCTCAGGCTGAATCAACAGATGTTTCCACTTTACGCTCTCGTTCTTGCTCCAAGCATTGTAGCTACCCGAAAGGTCTACTGTCCACTTGGGAGCGACACCAACCTCGACACCGAGATTCAGTGTTGCCGTGGCATCTGCAAGGGCGTTTGTCTTAACTGCATACTCTTGAGCATAGAGAGATGTCCTACCTCCAAAAATAAGGAGCAGAAATAGTAGGAAAATACTCAATTGCGGTTTCATCATTAGAGTTAGTTTAGTAGTGATACCTATTATTAATTATCGACCCGCGAATTTACATTAATTTTGATAAATATTGAAATTATCGACTACTACATTTCGTGCTACAGCAAATTCCCCCCCCCTATAAATAGACAATGTAAACCATTTTGTATACACATATATTTGTATATTCACAGAAAAATCTATAAATTTGTAGGACAAAAAGGAAATTTAAGGCAACGAATCTACTTGCAATATACAGCGAGATAAACAAAGGACAACATAACAATAAGATTATGCACTCATATTTATGGAATAAACTCTGGCCAATATTGCATATACTACTATTGGCAAGTGGCACCTGTTATGCAAATGAAGCGAAGTTTAAACAGGCTCGACAGCAGCAACGTGAAGGCAAATACGATAGCGCAATAAGCGCGTACAAGGAGTATTTAGCAACCCCACTGGATGAGGATAACATCACCGACGAGGAGTTGTTTCTATACACCGAAGCATTGACACAACTGATGAATACATATCAGAGCAAGGGCGATACTGAGGGGTGCATAGTTGCACTACAAGAGGTGTTCGACCTGTCACCAATACTGCAAAAGCAGTGTATCAGAGACTACTACTCTGTGCTTGGATATGCCCTGTCGCGCACAGAGAGGATGGCTGAGGCAGAGATGACAATGCTGCGAGCCCTCTCTATGACCCTACACCGCGCCACTCCAGAGCGTTACTTCAGAGACTACGCCTATGCCGCTGCGATATTCTACAGCAACCCCGACTACCAGAGCGAGGTGATAAACTGGTGCGAGGAGGCTCTGCATCAGGCCGAGTTGAGCGAAAATAGCAATGGCGCACAGTATGTAAAGACACTATTAGGCTCGATATATAAACGAAACGGACATCTTAACAGCGCGCTAAACCTCTTTAACCAGAGCAAGGATGAGGCACAACGACGCAACGATGACTTGGGTGTGCTTAACTCGCTGCACGCACTCACAGACCTCTTCCTCTATTGGAATATCCCTGAATACGCCAACCGCTACGCCACAGAGGCTGTAAAGGTGGAGAAGAGGATGAAGGCACAAAACCCTATGATATCTGCCCAGACATATATAAATAAGGGTCGCACACTGCAACAACTCGGAGAGCAGGACTCCGTAACCTTCTACACCGAGCAGGCGCGCAGACTCTGCCAGACACTGCCCTACAACAGCGGTATGGTCGATGTAGACCTCTTAAGCGGCAGTTACCTCACCGACAGGGGTGGCGACTCGGTGCAGTATGGCATAGAGGAACTGATACGTGTAACAAAGCAGGGTACTACAACCAATCGCGCAAAGGCCTATCATCAGTTGGCACAGACATATCTGCGATATGGCGAGGAGAGTATGGCAGAGAGGGCGTTGGATAGCCTCTACGCGCTACTAAACTACGGTGGCACACCTATATATATACGTCTGGAGTATGAGCCTATCCTAAACCACTATCAGCGTAGCAACGATCATCAGAGGTATCAACAATTTACACAATTGATGCTTCAGGAGCAGAATATATTTAACGAGAAGAGTCTGAGATACAACACCGTAGAGAGCATCGTCAACCTGCATACCATAAAGAAAAACCAGGAGTTGAAGTTGGCACATCTAAAAGAGCGACACCACCGTCAATGGCTTTTAGTGTCTATATTGATCTCATTGGCGATTATCGCCACTATCGTTTCATCGCTATACAGACAAAAGAGGGCGCATCGCATACAGATGAAAAAGGCAAATGAGAAGTTCTCAATACTCCATCAGGAGTTAAAGCAGACCAACGCCGAGAAGGAGAAGATAACCTCCGAGATCAATGAGTTCCTCAACGACAATAACAACCGTCAGGAGATGGAGACGCTTACTCCGTTTATCCTCAAGGAGAGCGGCGAGGTCAAGTTCCGCCAATGCTTTGAGATACTATATCCACTATTTTTGCATCGTCTGCGCGAGAAGGTGCCAGCAATAACACGTCGCGAGGAGTTACTATCGATGCTTATCGCGCTAAAACAAAACAACAAGGAGATATCCGAATTGTTGGCCATTGCACCACGAAGCGTATTGATGCTACGCCACCGCTTCCGCCAAAAGATAGGAATGTCAACAGAGTTATCCTTGGAGAATTTCATCGAGGAGTTGTTAGGCGTTCAGCAGAGCGAGAAGCCACAAAACAAGGATAACTAACACAACGGACAATAATGCAAAAGGGCGTGTCACTCGACACGCCCTTAATGCTTATAGATAGGCACTTGTTACAAGAAACGCTCCGATGCCACTGTCGCGCGAGTAGGCGCGGTAGGCATATTTGATGGGAGTGATGAGCGGGTATAAACCGACACCTCCGAAGAATCGCTTGTAGACACCCAAGTCATCGTATCCTCTGCAACCGAGAGGCTATATGATGCACCCCATACAACATTATCGGTATAGACACCTGAGATAACGCCATTCTCGATATTAGCACTACTCTGATATACATCCCAGTAGCGACTATCGATGCGCTGATAGAGCGTAATACCGCCCGTAGCAGTAATATCCATATATACATCGAACGATGGTGTAGCACCGCGCCAAGAAGTTAGATGCCATACACCCGCAATAGAGGATGTATCGCCACCCGTAGGAGGCGTAGGAACGACAGGAGTATCACTCATAGAGGTTGCGACTGTTGCTATATCCGACTCTCGCACCTGACTCTGCGCGCCCGCAACGATAGAGACCTTTGCCTCATATCTTGTATTCTCCTTAAGTTGCTCGGATGGTATCACCACCGTATCACCCACCGCTGGAGTATACTCCTCCCATAGGTTAGTACCCTGCTCACGGGAATAGATATGCGAGGTGTAGTCATCAGACTCCACGCCATCGTAGTAGACAGCGATGCTACCCGCCTTGATTGTGATGCCCTCGTCGTTATATTTCAACTGTGGCTTCGCAATATTAGCAGTAATCACGGCATACGATGTCTTAAACTCGAAACTATTGGACATTATTGGCTCTAAGTCGCTATCTACTGGGGTTAGCGTAACGAAGAATACATAGTCTGTATTCTCCTCAAGGTAGTCATCACCACTCTTTGGGATAGCGATGCTCACGTTGCCATTTTTGATGCTGTTACCAGCAACATCCACCACAGTCCACGCATTAGAGTTATGTCGTGCATACTCCAACTTTAGGTAAGCTATCTGCTGAGGGTCATCGTTGAGCATATATGCTACATCGCTAAGGTTGATTGTAGCAAAGAGACCCTTTGTCAAAACATTAGCATTGCACGAGATGCTCTGGGTGATAGTCTTGCGCGTAGCAAAGGTAAACTCCTTACGCTGTACGCCATACTTCTTACCACCGTCACACACGATATTTGCATAATAGCGCGTATTCTCTGTAAGGTCGCTTATAGTAAACGCCACTCTACCATTATCTCCAACCTCGACATACTCCGTAACACTCTTCATATTGGCACTATCGCCACCAGCCCAATACTCTACAGAGAGTTTCGTACCCTCATACTTCACGTCATCAACAGTGATATATGCCAAGACATCAACTACGGCTGTAGTATCGGTAGCCTCAACCTCGACACTACCAAATATGAAGCCTACAACGGGCTTTGGCTCGGTAGTACCACCATTCTCGAAATCACAACCTACCGAAAAGAGCAATAATACCGATAGCATTGTATAAATATATCTCTTCATATCTCTTTAATCTTTAATTCATTACAACCATCCACCATTTGTAGCAACAGCACCACGAACAACAAGTTCAAACTCGCGCTCGATAGGCATACCGCCCATATTATAATTACCTCCCTCAACCGAGCCACCAGCGATGGCCTTAACCTTGATGCGACCAACACCCGGCTTGGTACAAGCGACCTTAAGTTGTCCATTCTCAATCGTTGGTGTTGTGGTAATGCCAAGTTCATCCATAACCGAAGAACTTACCTCCACGTCCTTATATGTAAGTCTCTGGGAAGCAGTACCGAAATAGGCATCAAGCGAGAGTAGGCTCTGCTCGCCAGTACGAAGGTATAGGCAAGGGGTCGAATCCATCTGCATCAAGAGCAAATGAGCATCGATATATCCAGTACCGAGTTTTCCTTGGAATTTATTAAGCTCAATATCGTAGTAAGTACCAGTATAGTAATCAAACATACTCTTTGTACCAACCTGATACTGATCGATATCGTGTACCGAGGTTACAATCAACATACGCAACTCATCGGCAGTCAATCTCTTTCCTGTCTGCGCGGCATACGACACTGCAAGAGCAGCACAACCCGAAACGTGTGGCGTAGCCATTGATGTACCCTGCATATACTCGTAGCCATAACTATAGGCATACTCGACAGAGGTTGATGAAATCGTAAAGATTGTGCCATAGTAAACATCACCACCCGGAGCGCAGATGTTTACACCTGGACCATAGTTGGTATAGTAGGCAGCCTTAAAGTCCGAAGACATAGCCGACACACAGATATATCTATGATATGCACCCGGATAGATACCAGATGGGTACTCCTCGTTGCCCGCAGCAAAGACTACCAAACCGCCATCTATAACACCATCAAGTTTAGCGTTAGTCTCAAAGTATTCGATAGCACTCTTTAGCGTAGAGTCGTATCTCTCAAACTCTCTATCATTAGCATAGTCATCCTCTGGCATATAACCCCACGAATTATTGATGATAACAGCACCATTATCAGCAGCATAGCGAAAGGCTTGAGCCAATTGATGCTGGTAACAACCATCCTCGCCCTCGAATATCTGCAACGACATTATACGCACGCCATCACCATTGCCAGTACCACCAGCGATACCGCAAGTTGCGAAGCCATTGTTATTTACCGCGCTGATAGTACCCGCAACGTGAGTACCGTGCGAGTCAGCCGTAACATTGCCATTACCAGCAACAAAGTTATAGCCGTAGACATCATCGACGTAGCCATTGCCATCGTCATCAACACCTTTCGTACCACTCTTCTCTGCCTCGTTAACCCACATATTATCCTTAAGGTCGGGATGCGTAGCCATAACACCTCCATCACACACAGCCACGATTACGCGGTTATCGCCCGCAGTGTACTTCCAAGCGTTAAGAAGGTTGATATCCGCACCCTCAACACACAACTCTGGGTCGAGAGAGGCATCGTTGTAGTAGTGCCACTGCCAAGGTAACTCTGGGTCATCGAATGGCAAGTCCATCGAACGTGTTGGCTCTGGGCGATTAAGTGGCATCTCCAAACGCTTATAGGTAGCACGCTGGATATAGACATCATACTCCACCCTCTCCACGCGCTCATCCTTTGCGATGCAAGAAGCGAGAGCCTTAACATCGACACTCTTATCAAACGAGAGAAGATACCAGTCATCTATCTTGCTCTTTGCACGTGTCTTAGAGCGAGGATATAGCAACTTCGCGTCGATAGCAACATCTGTCATCTCGCCAAAGGCTTCAACTGAAGCATCCTCCGAAAGGCGCACCATCAAAAAGCCCGGTGCAGGCTCAACATTTGCGTTTACAATCTTGCTCACTGGCGTAGACTCCACCTGCGACTCCACCGTAGGGTCGCTTATGCAGGCAACGGCGACGAGTGCCAATGAAACGATAAGTGATAATTTTTTCATCTCTATAATCTGTTTTTGTTATTTCTCGTAGGTCTACATCTCGATATGTGTCACCTCGTCGATGCCATCTATTGCCGAGATACTGCGTATTACCCTCTGCAACTCACTTACGGACTGCACCATAAACTCGATATTACATATCGCAATGCGGTCGATATTCTCGGTTGCAAGCGAGGTCATCGTAAGATGCAACTCGTTGGTAATGCAGTCGATAAGGTCTATCATAAGGTGATAACGGTCGATACCCTGCACACGAATCTTTACAGGATAGAGGAAGGCAGGGTTGGCATCGAACGTAGCCGCCACGATAGAGTCGCCATACTCCGAGGCAAGGCGGATGATATCGGGACAGTAACGCTTATGTAATACGGTATTTCCGTCACTCTTTACAAATCCTATTACCTCGTCCTCGGGCAGCGGATGACAGTGTGGGCATCGCTCATACTCCAAGCGTGGGAGATTCGCAAAGTAACCCTTGAGATACCTCTTTGCGCGGAAGGTATAGACGTGGTCGAGCCAGTCGGGATGAGGCTTCGCATCATCAGCCGTACCAATCTCCACTCTATCGCCACGACGTAGCACCGTACGCAACGACATTAGTTTACCGTTGATACGCGCATATACCGCCTTCTCGCCAATCTGGCTATGTATCTCAAAGGCGAAGTCGAGGGCTGTAGCACCCTTTGGAAGTATCACACCGCGACCCTTTGGCGTAAATACCATAATATCGTCGTTATAGAAGGTCGATGTAACACCCTCCATAAAGGCTATGTCGTGGTTGTCGTCGGCAACCTCCTGAAGTATCGACTTGAACTTATCGAGCCACATCGCCACATTTGTCTCGCTACTCTCTGCTGCACAGCCGAGACGCGAGTTGCGCACCATACGCTCCGAAGAGATATGTATCTCCTCCCAGCCACCCTGCTGGCAGAGAAGTTTAACGTGGAAACTCTGATAGCCGTTCTCCTTTGGCGTATCGATATAGTTGCATACGCTACCAGGCTTCTCCTTAAAGTGGTCGGTAAGCACCGAGTATATCTTGAGGCTCATAGCCTTCTCGCTCACATCCTGTGGGTTAGGATAGATGATACGGATATAGTGCTTGCCGTCAATATGCTTGATGTCGCTACCCTTCGCCTTAATCTTGCGCCATACGCTATATGGCTCGCGGTAGCGCACCTCAATACGCACTTTGTAGCCCGCATCGGCAAGGACCTGCTCAATCTTCGAGGTAAATATCTCGAGTTGCTCGCGCTCCAACTCACGCTCCTCATTCAGACGCTCCACCACCTCGGCAAAGTCGCGTGGACAGCGATAGCGGAACGACAAATTCTCCAACTCGGTCTTAATATGATAGAGACCCAAGCGGTTGGCAAGAGGTGCGTAGAAGTAGTCGGTCTCACCCGCAATCTTCATCTGCTTATCTGGACGCATACTATCCAATGTACGCATATTGTGCAGACGGTCAGCGAGTTTTATCAACAGCGCGCGAATATCGTAGTGTACCGACTCCAAAATCTGGCGGTAGTTATCCACCTGCTTCGAGTGCTGATAACTATCCTTCTTGCGCTTGGTTACGGTGTCTACAAGGAATGCTACGTCGTCGCCAAACATCTCTCTAATCTCCTCCACCGTATGGTCTGTATCCTCCACTACATCGTGCAGAAAGGCTGTGATAACGGTGTTGTCGGTCATCTCCAACTCCTCGGCAAGGATAGATGCCACTGCTATAGGGTGGGTTATATATGGCTCTCCACTACGGCGGAACTGCTTCTTGTGAGCCTCCGCAGCAAAACGATATGATGCGATGATGCGTTGTAACTGCTCCTCGGTGGTACGTTGCGAGATATAATTGAATAACTCGGTTGTACTCTTTTCAATCTGTTCGGCGTATTTCTTCATACTATTGTGGGGTGTTAGTTTCTACATAATCATTAAGTATTCGGCATACCATTTTGGTTGATACACACTACTCAAAGTACAAAATTATGAAAAAATATGTATCGTTGTTCCTCTAAATGCTAAAATATCTACCTTTAGTCGCGCAAATAGTTACACATATAACCGCTATTTTAGATTATATTTGTATATTTGCCAGCGATATAGACCAACTAAAAACAGAATATAGATGAAAATTAAGACCTTTACACTTTTTACTAATGTTGTCGCTTTGATGGTGGCAACAATGCTCTTCGGTTGTAACGAGCCAAACACTCCTACCCCAACCCCACAACCAGAGCAGAAGGCGTTTAAGTTCAGCGGTGTAGTATCGGAGCATAGAACGCTTAAAGTCAACGTCATACCAGAGGACAAGGAGCAGGAGTATATCGTATTCCTCAGCGAGAAGAAGCACTTTACAGCCAACCAAATCGATACACGCGAGGAGCTTTTGGAGGACGACTACATCTACTTCACACAGCTTGCCGAGTACTACGAGATGGGCGTATATGAGTTCCTCAAAACCGTAGGCTGGGTTGCTAAGGGCGATAAGATTGGCTATGGCGCAATCAACCTATACCCCGACACCGAGTATGTCATCTACTGCTACGGCGTGCAGTTCGATGGCGACTTCTACGAGGCAACAACCGAGATTTGCTATAAAGAGATAAGCACCACATCGCCAGAGTTGGTTAACGCAGACTTCGATCTAAATGTTGGTGTTGCGGGCAACCTTGCAACTATCTCTATAGACCCAAAGGAGTATGACGGCTACTACTACTCGTTTGTAGTACCAGAGACCGATAGTTACTACCTCTACGATGGTATGGAGTTTAGCGATGAGTATATGGCACACTACCGCAATATGCTCGTTGATGAGTTCGACGAGGCATCGAATGAGGGTACAGCAATCTCAAGTTTGTGTCATCAGGGCAAGGTGGAGTTTAACGAGCGTTTAGAGCCTAACAAGGAGTATGTGCTTCTTGTCTTTAACCTTAGCGATGATAAGATGCCGATTATCAACTCATTGCCAGTAGTTGAGCGTTTCACTACCCAGGAGGTTAGCACCAGCGACCTTACTATCGACATCGCTGTTACCGACATCACGCCATATATGGCACACCTTACCGTAACGCCATCTAACGAGAGCGAGTCGTATGCCTGCCTGCTACTTGGCAAGGATCAGGTGCCACCTATCGAGAATGAGTACGAGCAGATGCTAACCATTATGGAGTATTACGACCCTACAATATTTAGAGGTACTCACAACGAGGATATCTATCCATTCACACCAAGCACCGAGTATGTAGTTTTGGCATTCGGTGTGGAGAACAACCTCCCTACAACACAACTCTTCCGCCACGATTTCACTACCGCAAGTGCTGATGCAGGTAATATCACCATCGAGAGTATCGATATCGTAAAACTCTTTGATGCACAGGAGATTGTTGCATTGGATCGTAGTTATGCACAGGCCCTCAGCGAGTGTGAGTGCGTGGCTATCGTGGAGATGACAACATCTGCACCTACCGACAACGTATACTTCTGGTGGTATGAGGAGTGGAATAAGGCAGAGTATAGCGAGGAGGCCTTCCTTGAGGACCTACTAATGTACGAGCCTACATCTACAATGACTGCGATGAATATGTACTACTCATTGGATGAGTCCGACAAGTTCTTCTTCGCAGGTATTGCCGAGGATGAGAATGGCAACCTCAGCGCAATCTACTATAGCGAGCCATTCCTACTCTCCAAGGATATGTGCGATCCTGCCGAGGAGTTTTTCAGGGAGGTTCTATAGAACCTCCCTAAAGAAATTGCCCCAGATAGGACATACTTGGAGTATTTCCTATTTAGGACAATGATTGAGAGGTCGCAGATGACCCCTTATCACAGGGAATTTCTTGTCAGAAGGGGTTAAATTTGTTCTATCGCAAAAGAAGATCCCCACGGGATAGTACACATAGTACAGCCCGTGGGGTCTTACTTTTGGGATGGGACAAAGGTATGCCCCTTATCACAACAAATTATAGGTTGGCAAGAGACGGAAACAACATCGTCAACTCCGCCATCAACTTTGACTTATTGAAATCTTCTCGGAGAACGAGGAGAATAGTGTTGTCGCCAGCGAGACTACCAAGGACTTCGGGAATACCTTTGCTGTCAATAGGTACGGAGATTGCACTCGCATAACCTGGCTTAGTAGTGATAACACACATATTGCCAGAGAAGGCGATTTGGGTGATGTTATCGGAGATATTTGTAGATATCTGGTGGTCGGAGAGGTTGCTGTTAGGTAGCACATAGACATAACCCTTCTCCTTGTTTGGCACTTTAGCGACCTGCATAAATTTCAAATCGCGAGACAATGTGGACTGCGTAACCTGCACACCACACTCCTCAAGACGCGCTATAAGTTCCTCTTGTGAAGAGATGTATTCGGAACGAATAATCTTTCTAATTATCGAGAGTCGCTGAGTCTTACTATTCATTATTTTTCGCGTTTATGGAATGGTCTATATTTCCACAAAAATATACTATCATTCCCCGTTTACGATACAAAGTTAATAAAAAGTAGATGAAAATGCAAATTTTATTAAATATTTATGTGTTTTATGACTTTATTTCCTAACGACATTGCCCCCATAGGAATAATTTATTATCTTTGCGCAGGTATATAATATACCATATGTGATTTGAAATTTTATAATATTAACTATTTAACTATTTTATCCTAATGAAAAAATTTCTTTCAATTTTCAGCATCGCACTTGTAGCTATGTTTGCTATGGGTTGCGGCAATGATGAGCCTACTGATGGTGGCAAAGAGAGTCTCACATTTGAGATTACAGAGTCTGCTATCAACTCATCATCTATCGAGGTTATGATTACCCCTTCAGATGCCACCGTTAACTACATCGCTGACATCGTAGCATCTGCAGAACTTGAGGGTAAGAGCGACGCTACTATCATCGACGAGTGGGTAAGCAGCGGCGAGCATAAGACACGCAAGGGCGTATCGTTCATCAACAAGACTGGTTTGAATAGCAATACATCGTACACCGTTGTGGTATTCGCAATCACAGAGACAGAGAAGGTCACACGCAAGGCTATTTCTACAACAGAGGCTGTAGCTCCACTACCATCAGATGAGTTCAATGTTGCAATCAATGTTAAGGATATCACTGCAACATCGGCTGTAGCTACTGCAACTCCTAACGGTTCTAATCGCTACTATTTCCGTGTTATCACAAAGATGGAGCTCGATGCTTTCGGCATCTACAACGACAACTTCCAGATTTTTGAGTACATCATCGAGAACCCAAGCAGCGGCGATTATATCACATCAGGTACTACAACTCTTAATTGCCGTCTTAGCCCTAAGATGGACTACTTGGCAGTAGCTTTCAACTTCGAGAACTGGGAGGCTGTACACAACCAGGAGGAGGATATTCAGCTTTTCAGATATGCATTCTCTACTCCTGAGGCTCCAGAAGTAGACCCTGACACATTGTTCTCATACTCAAACCTTGTAACTACACACACTGATTTCAATTTGGATGTAACACCTACTCTTGACCAGCAGTGGACATACTATATTTGGACCAAAAAGTCTTATGATGAGACATTGGCTACAGAGTCTAAGGCAAGCATCGTTATGCGTAGCTACTTCGGTCTTAACAACCTCGCTGTAGAGCAGGGTTACGGCTTTGGCAATATTATTCAGGAGGACAAACTCGGTCGCAAGGGCGCAGCTACAATCTCTGCATACCAGCCTTTGAAGAATAATACTGAGTATATTCTAGTATTGTTCTATGTTGACCCAACAACTGTTGACCCAACAATCGTATATGATTACAACTATGTTGCTGTTCCATTCAAGACTGCTGAACCTACTGCAGATGCAGTTGCTACACTCTCTGTATCAGGACCTGTAATCGTTAAGAATGGTTTTAAGTATGACATTCAGTTCCTTGTTAAGACTGACAACAACGCTATCGATTTGAAGGTAGGTGCTCAGCTTTGGAACAACTACGACTTTGCTAAGTATTGGGATCCAAACGATTGGTCACAGATTCAGGCATTCTTTATGTTCCGCACATCTGTTGAGCCTTCTACCCTTGAGGCTGCAAAGACCGCTGAGGGCGCTACAGTATCATTCCCTGGTGTAGACAAGGATGACTATGTATTCTTCTTCGAGGTACTCAACGCAGAGAACACTGCAACACAGTATGCAATCCGCGTTCAGCCTGAATTGTTCGACAACGTACAGTAATTTTAGACTATGAAGAGATTATTTCAGTTATTTGCTATCGCTACTCTCGCACTCGGTTTCACCGCGTGCGAGAACCCAAGTGAGAATACCAATAACGGCGAAATCGCCATATCTCTCACTGCCGACAAGAGCGAAATCGTTGCCAACGGCGTGGATAAGGTGACATTCACCGCTACGGTTAATGGCGAGGCTAACGATAAGATTCAGATTATCAACCTCAAGAACAACTCATTCGTGGAGAACAACACCTTCACCACTCTCGTGGCTGGTGACTACCTGTTCAAGGCGGTATATGAGAACAAGAGTTCTGAGGCTTTCAAGGTAACAGCAACAGAGCCTACAGAACCTCTATTGCTCCTCTCTGCCGACAAGCAGAGCATCGTGGCTGATGGCGAGGAGGTTGTAACATTCACAGTAACGCTTAATGGCGAGGATGTGACTGCAAACAGCACTATCACAAACATTGTTACCAATTTAACCCTTGAGGGTAACACCTTCGCTACTGATGCCATTGGAGAGTACCTCTTCGAGGCAAAGTACGAGAGTTACACATCGCCACAGGTAAGCATCAACGCTACTGCTATCCCACAGAAGTCGTTGACACTTAAGGCATCGAAGATGCGTATCAAGGCTGATGGCGAGGAGAAGGTTATCTTCACAGCATTGTATGGCGAGGACGATGTAACTGCATCTTGCACCCTTCACACTACTACTGGTAGCGAGATTGAGGGTGCAGAGTTCGCAACAACAACTCCTGGCACATACAACATCTATGCTCTCTACAACAACACTCGTTCTAACACCATTAGCATCGATGCTTACGACCCAGCCATCGCAGGTCAGTATGAGATTGGTCAGATTTACGAGGTCAGTGGCTCAAAGGGTATGATCTACGCCATTAAGGGTGATGCCTCTGGTAACACCTGGGTATATCTATGCTCTTTGGACGAGGCCGACTTGCAGTGGTCTACAGAGAACGTAATGTGTAATTGCATTAGTTCGAAGGGCGCGTGGAACACATACGATCCATTCGATCCTACATACTCAAAGGCTGATGGTGGCGTTCGCGACATCAACAACTACCCTGCCTTCAAGTGGTGTATGGAGCACGGTGACGACTGGTTCTTGCCTTCATCACAGGAGTTGCAGTGGATGTGGGATGCTATCTCGGAGGGTACTCACAACTTCAACAATGCAAGCGTAGCGAAGTACAACAAGATACTTACAGATAATGGTGGTATGCCTTTCATTGAGACATACTACTGGTCATCTAACGAGACCGCAGCAGACTCTGTAGAGCTTATCGCCTTTATGGAGGATAGCATTGTATGTCTTGAGCCTTATAAGACTAAGGTATACACTGTACGCGCAGCATATCGCTTCCAGATCTAACGCGATATTGCATAGATTAATTAAGAGTGTGTCCTTATTTTTTGGGGACACACTCTTTTTTCACTACCTTTGCGCTATGAAAAAGAGCGAATTTTCCTTTATCGGCGATATAGCCAAACTATTTGGCGCGCTACCCCACAATGGCTTTGAACCTATAGGCGACGACTGCACAGTGCTACCTATGGGCGAGGAGGCGTTGGTGATGACTACAGATATGCTTATCGAGGATATACACTTCCTACGAGGTGCATCCTCGGCTGAAGAGGTGGGCGAGAAGAGCCTTATGGTAAACATCTCGGATGTCGCAGCAATGGGTGCCAAACCCGTAGCCACACTCTTAAGCATCGCCCTGCCAGAGTCGGCACAGGGCGAGTGGGCAGAGGCTTTTATGCGAGGATACTACGAAGCATCAGCGCGTGAGGGCGTAGCATTGGTAGGTGGCGACACCACAGCCTCGCGCGATAAGATTGCCATAAACGTGGTAGCCATAGGTCGTGCGCCAATGGCAAACATCAAGCGTCGTAGCGACGCAAAGGTGGGTGATGCCATATGCGTAACAGGAAAACTCGGCATATCGTCGAAGGGTTTGGTCGACATTATGTTTGGCGACCTCAACACCGTAGCAGCCAAGGCTCATCGCAGGGCGCAAGCGCGTACCGCAGAGGGTGTGTGGCTCGGAGCGCGCAACGATGTACACGCTATGATGGATATATCCGACGGCATAGCTTCCGACATAAACCATATTATGGAGTTATCGAAGGTGGGGGCAAGAGTGGAGTTAAACAGCATCCCTACCGACTACGATATACGCTACGCCACAACAGGAGGCGAGGACTATGAGTTACTCCTTACCGTAGCACCCGAGAGCATCGAGAGCGTCGCAAAGGCACTATATGAGGCAACGGGTACATCTCTCACCAAGATTGGCGAGATTACCGATACGGGATATGTCGAGTGGCTTGAGGGCGGGAAGCCCACAGAGTTGGAATTAAAGGGTTTTACGCACTTTTAGTGAGCATCGAGCGGAGTAGTTGTACGCCCTCTTTTAGGGTCTTCAGACGGCAGATAAGAGCCAATAGCATATAGACTACGCCACCGCATAGAACTTCGCACACAAGGCGCAGAGCAACACCCATATCTGCGATATAGGGTATTAGCAACATTATGGCGAAGTACATCGCCACAGCAATAATAAGAGATGGTAACAACGCCCCTATAAGGCGCAACGTACCGATTTTAGCGAGGCGCACCGCAACGCTGGTGTTAAGCAAAAACTCCACACCCGCCATCAGGGTCATTCCCCACGCGACAACCATAACACCGCGCGGGATGGTATAGCATAGCACCGCAGTCATTATAATGCGCTTAATGACCTCCAAGCGAATAATAACGCGACCATCGCTACGCACCTTCAACACATTATAGGCGACAACAGCCAAGGGATAGAACAGCCCCGAGAGTGCCAAGACCTCGAAGTATGGCACCGTAGGCATCCATCTATCACCCAACAACAGCATAAACATATCCTCGGCAATAGCCACAAAGCCGAGCATCACAGGAAAGACCACAAAGCCAAGCATACGCACTATACGCTCGTAGCCATCACTAAACTTTCTATCGTCAGCGTTAAGTTCCGAGAGCGCAGGATAGGTAACACCCTGCACCGCCTGCACCGTAGAGGTTACGGGCAAGTCCTTAAGTTTCTGCGCCTGCGAGTAGTAGCCGAGCATCGTGGTGGAGTGCATCTTACCGATAAAGAGTTGCGCTACATTATTATATATAGAGGCAATCAAATCGGTGGCGAGCAATCGCAGACTAAATGGCATCATCGCCCTTATAGCACCTATGCTAAAGCGGGCATCGCTATGCCAGCGACGTATCGCCCAGAAAGCTACAGCCTTGATACCCATCATAAGCAGTCGTTGCGCCACCAAAGACCATATTCCACACCCCATAACTGCCATCACAACAGCCACAATGCCACTTATAAGCGACGATAGAAAGACTATCTTCGAGAGCAGAGCAAAGCGGAACTCCTTGGTAAACATCACTGTCTGTACCACGCATAGCGAGTTTATAGGCAGCACCAAGAATAGCACTGGTGCAATCTCCGATATCACGCTATGACCATAGAAATCAGCGATATATGGCGAAGCAACAAGGAGAACGAAATATAGAATAAGCGACACCGCGACATTGAAGCCCAGCACCGACTTATACTCCTCGTCCGAGGGGTTTTGCTTGCGGATAAGGGTCTGCGAGAAGCCACTATCCACGATAGCCAAGGCTACAGAGCTAAAGAAGGTCATAATAGCCATAATACCAAAGTCCTCTGGCATTAGTTGGCGCGCCACGATGATGCTCACCACCATCTGTATAAGCATCGTGAGGAGCTTCTCCGAGAAACTCCACGCTATGCCCGACGCAACCTTACTCTCCAACCCTCTCTGAGCCATATGCTAACCGATAATATACTCCACAGCAAGACGATAGGACTCCATACCAAAGCCCATAATCGAGCCACGCACCACAGGAGCGATAAGCGATATGTGGCGGAACTCCTCGCGCGCGAGTATAGAAGATATGTGTACCTCGACAACGGGTGTTGCGATAGCCGAGATAGCATCGCGTATAACCACCGAGGTATGGGTATATCCCCCAGCGTTAAGCACTACGGCATCGTATGTGCCATCGGCACGCTGTAGCATATCGACAATCTCGCCCTCGATATTGGACTGATAGTAGTCGATAGTATGGTCCGAGTAACGTGCGCGAAGAGCCTCGAGGTAGTCCTCGAAGCTCTCACGACCGTATATCTCTGGTTGACGACGCCCCAAAAGATTGAGGTTCGCCCCGTTGATAATCAATATTTTCATCTTTTATACTCTACAAGTGTAGATATATAAAGTTAGATGTTGTGACTATTTTGAAGCTGCTCGCAGTCAGACAAAGCGGAGTTTACAAAGCGTAAATGAGCATTTGGCTGACAAGGCAGATACCAAAAGAGTCGAACAGATAACTTTATTAATATTCTTTGGCTGCAGTCTCGCCCTTGAGAACACGCAACGCATTCTCCGCAAGCGACTCAAGCTCGTTCTCGCCTGGATAGATCTTGATAGGCGCAAGGAACTTACAATAGTCAACGATGATGTCGTTAACGCAGTCGTTCCAAGCGATACCACCAGTGAGAAGGATAGCGTCTACCTTACCCTTCAATACCACTGCCATCTCACCAATGAACTTGGCAACTGAGTATGACATAGTATCGAGCATAAAGCGTGCCTCCTTATCTCCTCCAGCAGCGCGTACCTCGTTAAGTTCCTGAACGTTGTTGCAGTTAACGTGGTCTACAAGACCACCCTTACCTGCGAGCAACTTCTTAATCTCTGCCTTCTCGTACTTGCCAGAGAAGCAGAGGTCTACAAGGTCACCTGCTGGGATAGTACCTGCGCGCTCTGGTGCGAGTGGACCGTCACCATCAAGAGCATTGTTGGTATCGATAACACGACCCTGACAGTGTGCAGATACAGAGATACCACCACCCATATGTACTACTACAAGGTTAAGTTCCTCGTATGGGCGACCGACCTCCTTAGCATAGCGACGTGCGATAGCCTTCTGGTTCAAAGCGTGGAAGATAGAGCGACGTGGAAGCTCCTTGATACCGCTTACACGTGCCATATCCTGCAACTCGTCAACAACAACAGGGTCAGCGATATAAGCCTCAACACCTGCCTCGTCAGCGATACGACGTGCAATCAAAGCACCGAGGTTGCTGGCGTGCTGACGCTTAGGAGCAGAGAGGTCGGCAATCATAGTCTCGCCAACGCGGTATACGCCACCCTCGATAGGGCGCATAAGACCACCACGACCGATTACTGCATCCAACGATGATAGCTCGATACCCGCAGCCTTCAACTCGCCAAGGATAATCTCCAAACGCCAGTCAAGCTGGTCGGCAACAGTCTCAAAGCGAGCGATCTCCTCTGCCGAGTGGCTGAGTTTCAAAACCTTAACCTGCTCCAAGTCCTGAAACAACGCCACCTTGGTAGATGTAGAGCCAGGGTTGATAGTTAATATGTTATAAGCCATAATTAATGTTTATCTTTTGTGTTAGATTATTTTGCTGACAAGCAAGCCAAAGCGATAGAGTACAACTTAGTCTTAGTTGAGTCACCGCGTGAAGTAAGCACACAAGGAGCAGTAGGACCTGCAACCATAGCTGCCAACTCTGCGCCACCGAACTTAGAGCAAGCCTTGAAGAATACGTTACCTGACTCAAGGTTAGGGAACAACAAGCAGTCTGCATCACCTGCAACAGGACCTGTAAGCTTCTTAATCTTAACGCTCTCCTCATCGATAGCAACGTCGAGTGCCAAAGGACCCTGGAAGAGACCCTTACCCAACTCGCCAGCCTGACCAAGATCTGACAACTCCTTAGCCTCTACAGAGCTTACTACCTTTGGAAGAAGCTGCTCTGATGGAGCGATAAGTGCCACCTTTGGCTCCTCGATACCGAGGTTGTTAGCGGTGTTGATAAGGTACTTAGCAATCTGCTTCTTCTGCTCCAAAGATGGGCAAGGAAGAACTGCTACGTCACTAACTACAAGAAGCTTGTGGTATGCTGGAACCTCCAATACAGTAACGTGGCTAAGAACAGTACCCTGTGGCAACAAACCCCACTCCTTGTTCAAGATACCACGCATATACTTATCTGTAGGCACAACACCCTTCATCAATACGTCGTACTCGCCATTGTGAACAGCCTTAACAGCAATCTCAACAGCCTTTACATCCTCTGACTCTGGGATGATAGTGTACTGACTCATATCTACACCCTCAGCCTCGCAAGACTTCTTAATCTCCTCTGGATCACCAACCAAAGTAACCTCTGCAAGACCTGCCTTAATAGCCATATCAGTAGCACCAATAGAGTGTGTGTCCTGACCGTATGCCACAATCATCTTCTTCTTACCACGCGCTACCGCAGCAGCAACGAGCTCATCCAAATGCTTAATCATAGTTGTTTTAGGTTTTTATTGTTAGTTGATATTTTCATATACATAAAGTTATAAAAGTCGTATGGTGAGGCTAATTTGAAGCTCCTCGAAGATTACCAAACCGCAGTTTACTCTGCGTAAATGAGGATTTGGAAATCGAGAGAGATGCCAAAGCAGCCCACCAGATGGCTTTTATTTTACAAGGCGGAAGGTATCCTTTGCAATCACCAACTCCTCATCTGTGCAGACAACGGCAGCCTTAACGCGAGAACCCTCGGCACTAATCTCGTAGTCTGTACCACGCTTACCGCGATTGCGTACTGCGTCGAACTCAAGACCCATAAACTCCAAGCCCTGAAGAGCGTACTCGCGTACCTCTGGAGAGTTCTCACCAACACCACCAGTGAAGATTACAAGGTCTACACCACCCATCTCGGCAGCGTACTCACCGATAAACTTCTTGATGCGGTTAGCATACATATCGCGAGCGATGATAGCGCGCTCGTTACCCTCGTCGTATGCAGCGTCGATATCACGCATATCGCTTGAGATACCTGTAAGACCCTGAACACCCGACTTCTTGTTGAGCATATTGTCAAGTTCTGCCAATGACATACCCTCCTTGGCTGCGATATAGGTAGCAGCACCTACATCCATAGAACCAGCGCGAGTACCCATCACAAGACCATCAAGTGGAGTGAAGCCCATTGATGTATCGAACGACTTACCATTCTTAACAGCAGTAACAGATGCACCATTACCAATGTGGCAAGTAACAATCTTTGAGTTCTCGAAATCAAGACCGAACATCTCTGCACCTACGCGAGCAACGAACTTGTGGCTTGTACCGTGGAAACCGTACTTTCTAACGCGATACTTCTCGTAGTACTCGTATGGGATAGCATACAAGTGGTTGATTGCTGGGATAGTGTGGTGGAACGCTGTATCGAACACAGCCACCTGCTTGATACCTGGCAACACCTTCTCCATTGAGAGGATACCCTCAAGGTTTGCAGGGTTGTGAAGAGGAGCGATAGAGTACAAAGACTCAATCTTTGCCTTAACCTCATCGTCTACAAGGCAACTATCGGTGAAGAACTCACCACCGTGTGCTACGCGATGACCCGCAGCCTTAAGTTCGTCGAGAGATGAGATAACACCGTGCTCTGGGTGAGTCAAAGCGTCAAGAACGAGGCGGATACCAGTTGTGTGATCTGGAATAGGACACTTAACCTCGTACTTATCCTTACCCTGAGGCTTGTGTGTAAGGTCACCCTCAGCAAGACCGATGCGCTCTACAAGACCCTTGGCCAAGAGCGTCTGGGCATTCTCCACTACGTCAAGCACCTGATACTTGATTGAAGAACTACCGCAATTAAGAACCAAAATTACCATTGCAATTATTATTTAGTTTGTTTCAAAGTTTCCAATTGACGTGTTAGGTTTATACCTAATAGCACACAAAGGTAATAATTTTCAGTCAACTTTCCAACCAATTTCAAACTTTTTTTCTACTTCACAAAACAACGCCCAAAACCGCAATATTTTTCTATTCCTACATATGAGTTTATTAGCCACCATACAAAACGTTATATTATCCAAATTTAGGCTATAACACGTATCCAAAAAACAGGTATTTTGGAGTGCAAAAAGAATAAATATTCACAAAGAGTTTGAAAGTCGGGAATAAATACTTATATTTGCACGAATTACGCATTGCGCGCAATACGAGCGCGTGGCGTGAAGAACTAAAACTTATACTACGATGACTACTGAAAAGAACAATCTTGCGGCTCTATCAGAGCCTGTCGGCAACACTGCCGAAGATGCGCAAAAGACTACGACTATTGAAGCGAACGAGGAGCAGGCTCTCGACAACGAGGCTACAGCAAACGCTATGACCGAGGAGTTTGCCGATGAGGAGGCAGCACTTGCGGCCCAGGAGGCAGGTTTGGATATCGGCGAGGAGACCGACGAGGAGGCTGAGGCATCCTCTCACAACGACTCCCTTGCAGACCTTTCTGAGGCTGAACTTGTGGAGTTCTTTGCCAAGAGGCTTGAGAGCGAGCCTGTGCAGACACTTCGCCCTGTAGTGGAGGCTATCAAGATTGCTTTCTACAAGCAACACCGAGCAAAGGTTGAGGCAGAGCGCAAGGCGTTTATCGAGCAGGGTGGCAACGAGGAGGAGTTTACCCCAACCGTAGACAACGACGAGGTACGTTTCAAGGAGTTATTCGCAGTATATCGCACCGAGCGTGACCGCCATATCGCAGAACTCGAGGCGAGCAAGGAGCAGAATCTCAAACTAAAGTTGCAGATCATCGATGAGTTGAAGGAGTTGATTAACTCTGACGAGAATACAAGCACTACATTTGCCCGTTTCCGCGAGTTGCAGAGCAAGTGGAAGGAGATTGGTATTGTGCCACAGCAGAGCGTGAAGGACCTATGGGAGACATACAACCTCCACGTTGAGAATTTCTACAACTACATCAAGATTAACCGCGAGTTACGCGACCTCGACCTCAAGAAGAACTACGAGGCTAAACTATCGTTGTGCGAGCAGGCAGAGGAGTTAACTCTCGAGACACAGATTGTGGAGGCGTTCCGCAAGTTGCAGAAACTACACGACGAGTGGCGCGAGACTGGTCCTGTGGCGTTGGAGTACAAGGAGGCTCTATGGGAGCGTTTCAAGGAGGCATCGAGCCGTATCAACAAGCGTCATCAGGAGCATTTCGAGACTCTCAAGACAGAGCAGACAAAGAACCTCGCCCTCAAGACCGAACTTTGCGAGAAGACCGAGGCTCTTGCAACACGTGCTATGGTATCACGTAAGGACTGGAACAAGGCAAGCGAGGAGCTTCTTGAGATACAGAAGATTTGGAAGACCATAGGCTACGCCCCAAAGAAGGAGAACAATCGCATCTACGAGCGTTTCCGCGCTGCGTGCGACAAGTTTTTTGAGCATAAACGCGACTTCTACGCTGGTGTAAAGAGCGAGATGGAGCATAACCTTGCCGTTAAGTTGGAGTTGTGTGCCGAGGCTGAGGCGTTGTCGGTATCGGAGGACTGGAAGCACGCCACAGATGAACTTATCGCTCTTCAGGCACGCTGGAAGCAGACGGGACCTGTATCACGTCGCCACTCCGACACCATCTGGAAGCGTTTCCGCGCTGCGTGCGACAAGTTCTTCGAGCGCAAGGCCGAACACTTCTCATCGGTAGACTCTGTACACGAGGAGAACCTCAAACTAAAACTTGCACTTCTCGAGGAGATGAAGGGTGCAGATATCAAGGCTGGTGGCTTCGAGGCTATCAAGGAGTATCAGCGTCGCTGGAGTCAGATTGGTTTTGTGCCTATCAAGCAGAAGGATGCTGTGCAGAAGGAGTATAAGGCTATCGTAGATGCTATGTTCGCTACCCTACGCTCATCGGAGCGCGACCGCTCGATGAATCGCTTCAAGGAGCGCGTGCAGAATATGAAGGGTGGCAACCAACTACGCTCGGAGCGCGAGAAGTTGTACAACAAACTCCGCCAGATGGAGCAGGATATCGCCCTATTGGAGAACAACATCGGTTTCTTCTCGAAGTCGAAGAATGCCGAGAGTCTGATTGCAGATGTACGCGAGAAGATTGAGCGCGCAAAGAGCGATATGACTGGTATTATCGAGAAGATTCGCGTTATCGACGAGCAAAGCAACGGTTAGCAATTAGTAATTAGTAATTAGTAATGGGCAATTGCGATTACAATTTAGCCTTTGCAATTGAGCATTTAATACTTTCGACAAAATAAACAAAAAGATACAGTTATGAAACTATCTAAACCAAAGTACATATTCGTTACTGGTGGTGTGGCATCATCACTTGGTAAGGGTATCATCTCAGCATCTATCGCACGCCTACTACAGGCGCGTGGTTACGCTGTAACCATTCAGAAGCTCGACCCATACATCAACGTCGACCCAGGTACGCTAAACCCATACGAGCACGGCGAGTGCTACGTTACGGAGGATGGTACAGAGACCGACCTCGACCTTGGTCACTACGAGCGTTTCACGTCGATACAGACAACCAAGAACAACAACGTCACTACAGGTAAGATCTACCAGTGCGTTATCGACAAGGAGCGCAGTGGCGAGTTCCTCGGTAAGACCGTACAGGTTATCCCTCACATCACCGATGAGATTAAGCGTCGTGTGCAGTTGCTTGGTGCAACAAAGAAGTACGATGTTATCATCACCGAGATTGGTGGTACTGTAGGCGACATCGAGTCGTTGCCATTTATCGAGTCAGTACGTCAGTTACGCTATCAGCTTGGTTACCAGAACACCGTACTTGTACACCTAACGCTCATCCCTTATATGGCAGCATCGGGAGAGTTGAAGACAAAGCCTACACAGCACTCTGTAAAGGAGTTGCTATCGTATGGTCTTCAGCCAGATGTGTTGGTACTTCGCTCGGAGCATAACCTTGGCGAGGATGTACGTCGCAAGGTGGCCCTCTTCTGCAACGTTGCCCCAGAGGCTGTTGTGGAGTCTATCGACGTGCCTACAATCTACGAGGTACCACTACGTATGCACGCACAGAATCTCGATGGCGTACTCCTTGAGAAACTCGGCTTGGAGTCGGAGCAGGAACCAGACCTTACACAGTGGGAGGCATTTGTGGAGCGCGTGAAGAACCCAAAGAGCGTGGTAGACATCGCCCTTGTGGGTAAGTACACCGAACTTCCCGATGCCTACAAGTCTATCAGCGAGTCGTTCATCCACGCAGGTGCTGTGAACGAGGTTAAGGTGAAACTACACTACGTCAACTCGGAGCATCTTACAAACGAGAACGTCGAGGAGCAGTTGGGCGCGATGTCGGCAATTATGGTCGCTCCGGGCTTCGGCAACCGCGGTATCGAGGGTAAGTTGGTTGCTGTACGATATGCGCGTGAGAAGGACATCCCATTCTTCGGTATCTGCCTTGGTATGCAGTGTGCCGTTATCGAGTTCGCACGCAACGTCATCGGCTGGGACGATGCCAACTCAAGCGAGATGGCGCAGACAAAGCACGCTGTAATCGACCTTATGGAGGAGCAGAAGAAGGTTACTGCCAAGGGCGGTACTATGCGTCTTGGAGGCTACCCTTGCCACTTGGCAGAGGGTTCTAACGTGCGCGAGGCTTATGGTGCAGAGAACATTGTGGAGCGTCACCGCCACCGCTACGAGTTCAACAGCACATATCTTGCCGACTTCGAGAAGGCGGGTATGAAGGCTGTGGGTCTCAACCCTGACACAGGTCTTGTGGAGGTTGTGGAGATACCATCACACCGCTGGTTTGTGGGTACACAGTACCACCCAGAGTACCACTCTACAGCCGCTAACCCTCATCCACTCTTCGTGCGCTTCGTACAGGAGGCGTTGAAGTACCGCGATGAGAACAAGACTGAGGAGTAGTAAGCAGAACGCAAATAGTTTGTAGGGAAACTGGGCAAAATGGGTATTATGGGGAGTGGAGATATTTCCCCATAGTCCCCATCATCCCCTTAAAAAAGAAAAACGACAATTAAGAAATGGACAAAAACACGATTATTGGTATTGTGCTGATGATTGCGCTCTTTGTAGGATTCTCGTTCTACCAGAGCCACGAGATGGAGGAGCAACAGCAGATTCTTAACCAGAAGGCCAAGACCGAGCAGGCAGAGCGCGCTATGCGCATCGCCGAGGCGGAGGCTGAACGTATGCTTGAGGAGGCTATGACCGAGGAGGAGCGTTTCGTGCGCGACTCTATAGCCGAACTTGAGAAAACAAATGTCGAGGTGGCACGTCACGGTGCAACGCTATACGCAGCGCGCACTGGCGTAGTTAAGCAGGAGGTGGTTGCCAACGACTACTTCACCGTGACCTTCGACAACAGAGGTGGTAAAATCGTCGACGTAACACTCAACGACTACACCCGCTATGCCGAGGGCGAGCGCACAGAACTTGTGAAACTAATGACACCAGAGTCTATGCGTATGGGTATCAACCTACGTCGCGGTAACAACATCCTCAACACCAACAACTACTTCTTCGCACCAAAGGTGGAGGAGTTTGAGGACCGCACCAACGTGACGATGACCCTAAACATCGACACCGACGCTTGGGTGGAGTATATATATACGGTATATCGCACTGGCGACAAGAGTCGCGACTACCTTGTTGACTTCACACTAAAACAGCACAACATAGACCCTATGCTCAACAACAGCGACGAGATTGTCCTTGTATGGCACAACAAGTCGAACAAGAACGAGCGTAGCTTCAAGAATGAGTCTATGGCGACCACCATTGAGTACTTCGTCGATGGCGACGTGGAGCAGTTGGATGCCGATGGCGAGCGCGAAGAGGAGGAGGGCGTAGAGTGGGTTGCCTTCAAGCAACAGTACTTCTCATCTGCCATCATCTCGGAGCGTCCTATGGAGGCTGTGATGAGTTTTAAAAACGCGAAGAACGAGAACGCTGGCTACCTCAAGGAGTTCGATGCCGAGATTATCATCCCTCACACCGCTGGTAGAGAGATGTACAACCTCGCCTTCTACTATGGTCCTAACGACTATAAGGTGATGAAGGATGTGGAGTTTATGGGTCGTGACTGCGAACTTGAGAAGGTTATCCCTATGGGTGGTACGCTTATCGGTTGGTGGAACAAGGTTGTGACCATCCCAGTATTCCACTGGTTGCGCGACCTTGGTCTTGGCTTCGGTCTTATCATCTTGATATTGACACTCCTTGTAAAGACTGTTATCCTACCTCTTACCTATAAGAGTTATATGTCTACAGCGAAGATGCGCGCTATACGCCCAGAGTTGGAGGCTATAAACGCAAAATACCCTAAGCAGGAGGATGCGATGAAGAAACAGCAGGCTACGATGGAACTATACCAGAAGGTCGGCATCAGCCCTATGGGTGGTTGCCTACCGCTCCTTATCCAGATGCCTATCCTATGGGCTATGTTCCGCTTTATCCCTGCCAGCATCGAGCTTCGTGGCGAGGGCTTCCTATGGGCTGATGACCTCTC
The DNA here is from genome assembly GCA_017647625.1 of Alistipes sp. Classification (GTDB taxonomy): domain Bacteria; phylum Bacteroidota; class Bacteroidia; order Bacteroidales; family Rikenellaceae; genus Alistipes. The sequence goes on from JAGCKG010000168.1 coordinate 45,964, forward strand.
TACATACGATAGCGTTTTGGACTTGCCATTCAACATCCCATTCTATGGCGACCACATCAGTCTCTTCGCCTTGCTTATGACATTGGCGTTGTTTGGCTACTCATTTATCAGCTACAACCAGCAGTCGGCAACTACTGCAGGTCAGCCAGGTGCTGGTATGATGAAGTTTATGATGGTCTACTTTATGCCACTGATGATGCTCTGCGTGATGAATGAGTTCTCGGCAGGTTTGTGCTACTACTACTTCCTATCACAGATATTTACTATGATCATTATGTTTGTGATACGTCGCACCACCAACGATGATGAGGTGCGCGCGAAGCTTTTGGCAAAGAAACCAAAGAAGAAGTCGAAGTTCCAGGAGCGTTACGAGGAGGCGTTACGCCAACAGCAGGACCAAATGACTATCAACCGCGAACAGCGACGCCATCAGGGCAGATAGCAATAGTAAAAGCGTAGTCTTAGGGCTACGCTTTTTTAAAGTGAAAACTGAAAAGTGAAAACTGAACTTTGCGATTAAGGTGAGAGCAGAGCAAATCTATTTGTTCTGCCGAACCGTAGCAAAGTCGAGGCATTACGAAGTTTTGCCTCAAAGGTAAGGTGCGCTTCGCGCGAGATTTATAAAAGGGGCAAAAGGGGCAGAAGAGGCAAAAGAGTTTTTTTACTTTTCAGTTTAAAAAAGCGTCGCAGACACCATACTTTTCAGTTTTCAGGTTTCAGTTTTCAGTTTTTTTTATTATATTTGCACAATTGATAACCCAACATTTATCGTATGGCAATTAAAAATAATGTAATGATTGTACGCCAGAGACTTCTTACGAAACTCGTAAGCCTCTGGAATGAGGGACAGTTGGTTGAGAAAATCGACAGAGTACCCATCGAATTTAGTCCTCGTAACTCGCAGGTGCGTGGTCGTTGTTGTATCCACAAGGAGCGCGCCGTATGGAAGTACAAGTCGTTGCCACTACTCGGCTACGATATGACCGACGAGAGCGATGAGCTTATGCCACTTTCAGCATATGCAAAGATGGTCCTCGACCGCGACAAGATGAAGGAGAACATTATGTGCGTTATCGATGAGGCTTGCTCATCTTGTGTACGCACAAACTACGATATCACAAACCTCTGCCGTGGCTGTGTGGCTCGTGCTTGTGAGCACGCCTGTCCAAAGGATGCTATTGAGTTCGACCCAGATACATCGCAGGGTAAGATTAACCACAAGGTATGTATCAGCTGTGGCAAGTGCTACGCAGCGTGTCCTTATCACGCTATCGTTTACATCCCAGTTCCTTGCGAGGAGGCTTGTCCAGTGGGTGCTATTTCAAAAGATGAGTATGGTGTAGAGCATATCGACGAGACAAAGTGTATCTACTGCGGTAAGTGTATGAACGCTTGTCCTTTCGGTGCTATCTTCGAGATTTCGCAGGTATTCGATATCTTGCAGTCTATCCGTCGTGGCGAGGAGGTTGTAGCGATGGTTGCTCCATCTATCCTTTCGCAGTACAACGTACCTACAGAGCAGGTATACGGTGCTATCAAGGCTATCGGTTTCAAGGATGTTATCGAGGTGGCACGCGGTGCAGAGGTAACTACCGAGAAGGAGACACACGAGTTTGCAGAGAAGATGGAGGAGGGTCAGCCATTTATGACCACATCTTGCTGTCCTTCATATATGGAGATGGCACGCAAGCACGCCCCAGAACTTCAAAAGTACATCTCATCGACATACTCACCAATGGTATACACTGCCGACATCGCACGCGAGAAGTATCCTAATGCCAAGTTGGTATTCGTAGGTCCTTGTATCGCAAAGCGTAAGGAGGCACGTCGTGAGGACTTGCAGGGCAAGGTAGACTTCGTTCTTACATACGAGGAGGTACACGCTATCCTTGGTGGTATGAACATTGAGCTTGGTGAGGCTAACGTACACCCAGTAGATTGCGCATCACGTCGCTCGGCACACGGTTTTGCGGAGAATGGTGGTGTTACCGCTGCGGTTAAGGAGTTGGTTGATGGTAAGCTCGATTTCACAACATTGCAGATTGCAGGTCTTAATAAGAAGAATGTCGGTTTGTTGAAGGCTTACGGTAAGACTGGTAAGGCTCCAGCACAGTTCATCGAGGTGATGGTATGTGATGGTGGCTGTATCTCTGGTCCAAGCGTACACACCGCCTACGATGCTGGTGGTAAGAAGACCTTCGACACCGAGCTACAGAAGCGTTAAAAACCTATAGATGAAGAAATTAGTTGAGCGTTTAGTTCGAGATAAAAGGCTTGATGCCTCTGATATGGGGGAGTTGCTTAAAAGTGCTACCCAAGACTCGAACGTGCTTCAACTACTTCGCGATTATGCCGTCCGAACTGCGCGCCAGCAGTTCGGACTTGGCATATATATACGTGGACTTATCGAGTTATCGAGTTTCTGCCGTTGCAACTGTCTCTACTGCGGTTTGAGGCGTAGCAACCGCACTGCCGAGCGATATAGACTCACACAAGAGGAGGTCCTTGAATGCTGTAAGGAGGGCTACCGATTAGGTTTCCGCACCTTAGTATTGCAGGGTGGCGAGGATGGCACACACTCCGACGAGTGGTTGGAGACACTTATATGTCAGATGCGTAGCCAGTATCCCGATGTCGCAATCACGCTCTCATTAGGCGAGCGTAGCGAGACCTCCTACATACGTCTCAAGCGCGCAGGTGCTAACCGCTACCTTCTGCGCCACGAGGCGGCAAACAAGGAGTTATACGAGTCGCTACACCCCGATGGACGTGGCATAGAGCATCGCATAGCCTGTGCCGAGGCGTTGAAGCGCGCCGACTATCAGGTAGGACTCGGTATGATGATAGGTGTCAAGGGGCAGACCATAGAACACCTTGTGGAGGACCTCGCCCTTATCGAGCGTATGCAACCGCAGATGGTGGGCATAGGACCCTTCCTACCACATAAGGCGACACCACTGGGCAATGAGCCTGCTGGCGACCTCAACCTCACGTTAGCGATTATTGCCATCGTGAGAATTATGCTACCTACAGCACTGATACCCTCCACCACAGCCCTTGCGTCGCTCACACCACGCGGACGCCTGGAGGGAATACTATCGGGTGCGAATGTCGTTATGCCCAACCTCTCGCCTTCGGACGTGAGAGCAAAGTATGCGATATATGAGAATAAGGCCTCGTGGGGCAAGGAGGCTGCCGAAGGACTATCGGCACTTGAAAATGAACTCAACACCATTGGCTATCACATCGACTGGTCAAGAGGTGACTATCATATAGAATAAGTTGAACATAAGAGAGTTAGAGTAACAATGATTGAATATAACGTTAAGTCGGAGAGAGCAGAGGAGTTTATCCACGACGGTGAGATATGCGCTACATTGGAGTATGCTCGCGAGCATCGCGCCGATAAGGCTCTTATCGAGGAGATTCTGGCAAAGGCAGAGCAGGGAAATGGCATCTCACACCGCGAGGCAGCGGTGCTTATTGAGGTGGAGGACAAGGAGATAGAGGAGCGTATGTATGCCATAGCGCGTCGTTTGAAGGAGCGCATCTACGGCAACCGCATCGTGATGTTTGCACCCTTGTATCTCTCCAACCACTGCGTAAATGGCTGTGTATACTGCCCTTACCACGCACAAAACCGCACTATACCACGTCGTAAACTTACACAGGAGGAGATACGTCGCGAGGTTATAGCATTGCAGGATATGGGACATAAGCGTCTTGCGTTGGAGACAGGCGAGCATCCCAAGTTAAGCCCTATAGAGTATGTACTGGAGTCTATCGACACCATCTACTCTATCCACCACAAGAATGGTGCTATACGTCGTGTAAACGTGAATATCGCAGCCACTACGGTGGAGAACTACACCCGCCTAAAGGACGCAGGCATAGGCACTTACATCCTCTTCGAGGAGACCTACGACCGCAAGACATACGAAGCACTACACCCTACTGGTCCTAAGAGCGACTGGGCATACCACACTGAGGCTATGGATAGAGCGATGCTCGGTGGCATCGACGATGTGGGCGTGGGAGCATTGTTCGGACTATCGAACTACCGCTACGACGTTGTGGGTATCCTTATGCACGCCGAGCACCTTGAGGCTCGCTTTGGCGTAGGACCACATACCATCAGCGTGCCACGCATCCGTCCTGCCGACGATATTGACCCCAAGGATTTCCCAAATGCCGTTACCGACGACGTATTCCGTCGTATCGTGGCAGTATTGCGCATTGCAGTGCCATACACTGGTATGATTGTATCGACCCGCGAGTCACAGCGTTCGCGCGAGTTGGTCCTCGACGTGGGCGTATCACAACTTAGTGGTGGCTCGAAAACCAGCGTCGGAGGCTATGCCGAGGGCATCGTGGATGCCGAGGAGTCTGCACAGTTCGACATCTCGGACAACCGTACCCTTGACGATATCGTAGGTTGGTTGTTGGAGTTGGGTTACATCCCAAGTTTCTGCACCGCCTGCTATAGAGAGGGTCGCACTGGCGATAGATTTATGTCGTTGGCAAAGCGCGGACTTATAGGCAACTGCTGTGCGCCTAACGCCCTTATGACCCTTGCCGAGTACCTCGAAGACTACGCCTCGCCAAAGGTTAAGGTAGCGGGAAAACTTATGATAGACCGCCTTACAAAGGTCATCCCTTCGGATAAGGTGCGCCAGATTACCGAGCGCAACCTTCAGGAGATTATCAACGGTAAGCGCGATTTCCGCTTCTAAAGCACCGAAATATGCAGAGCGTATCATCATCAGAGCGTGTCCATATCTCGGTCTTTGGACGTTGCAATGCGGGCAAGTCGACCCTTGTAAACCGCATTACGGGGCAGGATGTGGCTATAGTATCACCCGTAGCAGGCACTACCACCGACCCTGTGCAGAAGGCTATCGAGATAAATGGTCTTGGCGCAGCGATAATCATCGACACCCCAGGCTTGGACGACACCACGACACTCGGTAACGAGCGCGTACAGCGTACCGCAAAAGTACTCGATAAGACCGATATCGCGGTGGTGCTACTCACCGATACGGAGTGCGATGCGGAGCAGAGAATAATAGAGGAGTGTCGCATACGAGAGATACCCGTAGTGGTGGCATTGGCACATATCGACCGTCTTACTAACTACCCCGCTATGGTTGAGAGCCTCGGTTCAAAACTTGGTCGTAAGATATTGCCTATCAGCGCACTTACGGGCGAGGGCGTAGAGCAACTTGTAAAGGAGATAGTGGCTATACGTCCTGCAGAAGAGCGATTTATAACCGAGGGGTTCTGCAAGGCTGGCGACAGAGTTTTGCTTGTGATGCCACAGGATAAATCGGCACCCAAGGGTCGCCTTATACAGCCACAAGTGCAGACCATACGTGAGTTGCTGGACAGAGGTACTATACCTATCTGCTGTACCCCCGACCGTATGGCAGAGGCATTGGCATCGATAACAACACCCCCAGAACTTATCATCACCGACTCGCAAGCCTTCGAGGATGTGTACCGACTAAAGCCTGAGCAGAGCGTACTAACATCATTCTCAATACTCTTTGCGCGCTACAAGGGCGATATAGCACTCTTTATGGAGGGTGTGCGCGCCCTGAAGCGACTAACACCCACCTCGCGCATACTTATTGCCGAGGCGTGTACCCACACACCACAGAATGAGGATATAGGCAGAGTCAAACTACCTCGCATCCTACGCAAGAAGTTTGGCGAGACGTTGCAAATAGATATCGTCGGTGGCGCAGACTACCCCGAGGACCTCTCGGCATACGATTTGGTCATCCACTGTGGCGCGTGTATGTTCAACCGCAAGCACGTTCTCAGTCGTGTGGAGCGCGCACGAACGCAGGGTGTTGCCATAACAAACTATGGCGTTATCCTCGCCGCGTTGAGTGGCATCCTTGACCGCGTTAAGGTCGAGTAGTTTTGATGTTTTGAAAAAAATATATAACTTTGAACGAATTTATTTAGGTAGGTTACATAATTATGGAAAAGATAAAGTTATTAGATCGTCGTTTTAAGACGATGATACCCGCAGAGGAGATTGACAAGGCTGTACAGCGCGTTGCAGACCAACTTAACGAGCGTTATGCTGGCAAGACCCCTATCTTCCTTGGTGTGCTTAGCGGAGCCTTCCTCTTCCTTAGCGATCTTGTGCGTAAGACCACATTCGACTCACGCCTTGCATTCGTTAAGATTTCATCATACGAGGGTACACAGTCTACAGGCTCTATCAAACAGCACCTCGGCATCGACTTCGACATCGAGGGCAAGGATATCATCATCGTGGAGGATATCGTGGAGACAGGTCATAGTATGAACTACTTGCTCGACTACCTCAAGGAGCGTAACCCAGCGAGTGTATCTATTTGCACGCTCTTCTTCAAGCCAGAGAAGTTCCTCTATGAGTACAAGATTGACTATGTGGCAATGCCTATCGGCAATGAGTTTATTGTGGGCTACGGTCTCGACTACAACCAGATAGGTCGTAACCTTAAGGATATATACGTTTTAGATGAAGATTAACCCCGACTTGGAACTTTTGGAGGGCGGTAGAAAACTGCCCCTTGTGGAGGACTTCTACACCATACAGGGCGAAGGCTACCACTCTGGTAAGCCAGCATACTTCATACGCCTCGGAGGCTGTGATGTGGGCTGTCGTTGGTGCGATGCCAAGTACACTTGGAACCCCAAGATCTTCCCTCCTACAGCCATTGAGACAATCGTTGAGCGCGCAGCATCCTGCTCGGCGCAGGCTATAGTCATCACTGGTGGAGAACCATTGCTATACCCTTTGGGTATGCTCACCCGCGAACTACACGCTCGTGGTCTTGAGATCTTCCTTGAGACCTCTGGCACAAACCCTATAAGTGGCGAGTTCGACTGGATATGCCTCTCGCCCAAGCGTCAGATGCCACCTCTCAACGAGGCACTACGTCGTGCCGACGAGTTGAAGGTCATCGTGCAGACCAAGGAGGACCTGGAATGGGCGGTAGAGTGTAGCAAGAAGGTAAGTGGCAAGTGCCTGCTATATGTGCAACCCGAGTGGAGCGTATATGAGAGCATCATCGGTGAAATGGTGGAGTGGGTCAAGGAGAATCCCCAGTGGAACATCTCCATCCAGACGCATAAGTTTATGCATATACCGTAATGGGAAAACAGAGTGTAAAGAGTAAACAGCAGAGATATATCAATATCTTCTGGGTCACACTTACGGTGGTCATCGCCATATGCACCATCCTTGTGACTATCAGCACCTTGGGCAATATGGTCCGCACAAGGTCGCATCGTCGTGAGGTAGAGCGTAAGATTGCTATCTTGGAGCGCAAGATTGAGGGCGACAGCATCTTCATCGAGCGCATCAAGCACGACCCCGAGTTTATGGAGGAGTATGCCCGCGAGACATTCCATATGCAACGCAAAGGAGAGACGGTATATATACTGGAGAATTAGTAATTAGTAATTAGTAATGGGCTCTGTATCTGATAAATAAACGACTCAAAAACATTACTAATTCCTAATTTCTCACTACTAATTTTAATATAATACAATAACGCGCCTATGGGTGCGTTATTTTTGTGTTAATGGTTTAATAATTGCTAAAAACGCTTTGCCTATTGAAGAAACATCGACTCTTGAAAACAAAATTTTAGAGTGTTATGAAAAGAGATGTTTTATCCTATCTTGCTATCGCAGCGGTGTCTGCGGTAACGAGCGTTGCTACACTCGCCGTAGCAACAAACAGCAAAGCCAGCGATGCCCCAGCGAGCATTGCAACCATTAGCGACCAGCCATTTGCCACCAACCACGTTGTAGATACGCAGTTTGCCTCACAGGTTGTGCGTGGCGAATATCCCGACCTCACATACGCTGCCGAGAATGCCGTAAAGGCTGTGGTAAACATCCGCGCTACGGTAACGGTGGAGAGCAGAACCTATCCCCGCGACCCCTTCTTCGAGTTCTTCGGTTACCCACAGGGCAACATCCAACGCGAGGCAGAGGCTGGAGGCTCGGGTGTTATAATCTCGGAGGATGGCTATATCGTAACCAACAACCACGTCGTTAACAACGCCACAAAACTGCGCGTCACGCTCCACGACGGCAGAGCATATGATGCAAAGGTCATAGGCACAGACCCCGCTACAGACGTCGCCCTTATAAAGATTGATGCCGAGAATCTGCCAACACTACCCTTCGGCTCATCGGATGACCTACGCCTTGGCGAGTGGGTGCTTGCCATAGGCTACCCTATGAACCTACAGTCTACCATCACCGCAGGTATCGTGTCGGCAAAGGCGCGCCAACTTGGTGCTATCGAGGGTAACTCTGGCATCGAATCCTTTATACAGACCGATGCAGCCGTTAACCCTGGCAACTCGGGCGGTGCGCTGGTAAATACTCGTGGTGAACTGGTGGGTATCAACACCATCATCAAGACCTCGACGGGTAGTTATGTGGGCTACTCCTTCGCAGTACCCGAGAGTATCGTGCGCAAGGTGGTGGTAGACCTCAAGGAGTCGGGCGTGGTACAACGTGCCGTACTCGGCATATCATATCGCCCTGTAGACCAGAAGTTTATCGACGATATGGGCGAGCATACGGGCATCGACAAGATTGGCGGTATATATGTAGCCTCCGTTGTCGAGGATGGCGCAGCATCGAAGGCAGGCATCCGCAAGGGCGATGTTATTACCAAGGTCGACGATGTCGCTGTCAACGACTCTGCAATCTTCTTGGAGCAGATAGGCAAACGTCGCCCAGGCGATAGCATCAATATCGAACTACGTCGTGGCGACAAGGTCATTAAGACCTCGGCGACACTCCAAAACCGCGCTGGCGAGACCTCGCTACTGGCAAAGGAGAGCGTAGATGTAGCCAAGGCGTTGGGTGCAAAACTACAGAACGCACCGAGGGAACTATGCGAGAAGTTGGATATAAGAGGCGGTGTTCAGGTTACGGCAGTTACAAGTGGTGGCGTACTGGAGCGTTGTCGCGTTAAGGAGGGATATGTCATCACACATATCAACGACCGCCCTATCTCGAGCCTTGAGGATATCGACCGCCTTACCACTAAGATCACCAGCATCGACGGCATCTACCCCAACGGCAGAGCATCAAGTTATATGATTGTGGAGTAACCTATTAATTAGTAATTAGTAGAGAGTAATTAGTAATGGTTAAAAGTCTGCGACTTTTTGCGCAGAAGATGGGGATGCTGGGGAGTATGGGTAGAGTGGGGATTATGGGGAAGCGCGAGCATCATTAAACTACAATGCAATGCAAA
>JAGCKG010000169.1 GCA_017647625.1 Alistipes sp.
CACGATAAGGCAGACATCTACTGCCGCTAACAAAAAGTGCCACCAATGGGACGTACGCCAAGTACTACCCATCGGTGGCATTTTTGCCGAGCGTTGTATATGCAGCCTTCTCCTGAGAAATTGGGTAGTGCTACCCTGAGAGTTTGTGTCTGTTTCGCTTGTTCCAAGCGACAACTACGTTGAAAGGGTCGAAGAGGCCTAAAGGGGGAATTTCTCTTTCAAAAGGCAACGCCTTTTAACTATTACTAATTACTCTCTACTAATTACTAATTATTTTGCCCCTTTGGTCCGCTTTAGGACTCTTTGGTCCCTTTGGTATTAGGCGTAGAAAACTACCCCTTTGGTTCGCTTTACTCCGCCTTTTAGCTATTACTAATTACTCTCTACTAATTACTTTACTTTCTCCCGTAGTTGGTCTTAATATAGTCCATCGGAGTGAAGCGTGTTGGGCGTTGGGGAATGGTGGGGTCGTAGATTTGTGCCTCGATATAGAGTCTGCGACCACGCAATACATAGTCATTAATAAACTGTAGGATAAGGTCTTGCTGGTCGATAAATGGTGTTGCAGCAAGGGTGTGGGTGACGTACTCTGCCGAGTAGAAGTAGTATGGCGAAGGTACTTTATCCAGATGCTTTGCGATATGCTTCGAGCCGAAGAAGCCTATGCCCGCAATCGACGATTTATGGTATGGTACATTGCTATCCGATGTGCCGTGAAAGAGCAACATAGGTGCTGTCTCTCGCTTGAATTTTGGCTTACCTTTAGTCGAGAATATCGCTCCTGCACAGGACACCACGCCCGCATAGCGGAAGCCGTCGGGAAGTACCTCTGCCATCTTGTCGCCATTGCAACGCATCCACTCCGCTTGGAGTGCAGTTATAGCACCCGCGCTCGAGCCACTAATCATTATCAACGTGGGGTCTATGCGCCACGCCTCGGCATTTGCTATGATGTAGTTTGTAGCACCATAGAGATCCTCGACAGCGACATTTACTGCATTTGCAAGTGCCTTAACCATAGATACTTTGCCTCCTGTAGGAGGGTATAGTGCCAAGCCTAAACGGTAGTCTATAGATACTGCTACTATGCCCTCCGAGGCGAGACGTTCGAGGTATGAGATATACATCTCGTGGTCGCGCGAGCCCTGCTTAAAGCCTCCGCCAAAGACGAATATCATACAGGGTCGGCACTCATCGCACGCTACGGTGGTGTCGTAGCGGTCGAGCAGTAACTCGATGCCGTCGTGTGTGGCATAGTGGTGTGTTGTGCGCACCACCTCTTGTGCTGTTGTGCTTACCGCTATGAGTAGCGCAACAATAGTTAACAATCTTTTCATAGTCCTCTTGGCCATTCGCCAATTTCCATATTTTTTATCTCTCCCGCCTCGATGTCGAAGCGTATTGCTGTGCGCACCTTGTGGATGCCGTAATTGCCTGCTGCTCCGGGGTTTATATGTAGCAGATTGTATACGGGGTCGTATATCACTTTGAGTATATGCGAGTGTCCTGCAACGAATATCTTGGGTTGCGCGACGTGTATATGTTGCAGAGCCTTGGGTGCGTAGTGGCGTGGGTATCCGCCTATGTGTGTCATCAGTACCTTTACGCCATCCACCTCAAAGAGGTTGAACTCCGAGAACATACGTCGCATCACGCCACCGTCGATATTGCCGTACACGCCCTTCAGGGGTTTGAACTCGGCAATCTTATCTGCCACCTCCACAGAGCCGAAGTCGCCTGCGTGCCATATCTGGTCGCAGGGTGCGAGGAACTCCATAAGTACATTATCAAAGAGACCGTGAGTGTCGGAGATTATACCAATTTTCATACATTCTTCGTATTATTTTTCGCAAATATACATAAAAATATAAATTTTTATGAGACAGTTCCCAAAAGTGTGGACATATTACAAAAAAATGCTACCTTTGCAAGGTATTCTACATCTTTATTATGAGAGACATAGCAAATAGATTGATGCTTCTGATGTTTGTGCTTATGGCTGGTGTTGCCTCGGCACAGCAAAACCTATGGCAGAGTGCGGGTGTTGTATCGCCCGAGGTCTGCGAAGATGGCAGTGTCGTATTCCGCTATTTCGCTCCCGATGCCGAGAGCGTTGCTGTTGTTGGCGACTTCGCTTCGGGTGCGCAGAGTATGGCTATGAGCGATAATGGTGTGTGGGAGTTGCGCACTGCGCCTCTCGCTTCGGAGTACTACACCTACACCTTTGTTGTCGATGGCAACGAGGGCATTCTCGATAGGTCGAATGTATACACTGTTCGCGATGTGGGCAGTGTTATGAACTACTTTATCGTAGGTGGTGGCTGTGGCGATTTGTATAAGGCTCAGCGTGTGCCTCACGGTGCTGTTAGCAGGGTGTGGGCTACTACCGAGGGTCGTTCACGTCGTATGACGGTCTATACCCCTGCTGGCTACGAGGCTGACTACCGCAACTACCCAGTGTTGTACCTCTTGCACGGTATGGGTGGCGACGAGGAGGCTTGGGTTGCTACAGGTCGTGTTGCAGAGATTATGGACAACCTTATCGCTGAGGGTAGGGTTGAGCCTATGATTGTTGTTATGCCTAACGGTTGTATGCGCCACGATGCTGCTCCTGGCTACTCAGAGGAGGGCTTCTATAAGCCATATATGAGTGGCTCTATGGATGGTAGTTTCGAGGAGTATTTTGCCGATGTTGTGGCGTGGACCGATGCCCACTACCGCACATATCCTACGAAGGAGCGTCGCGCTATCGCGGGACTCTCTATGGGTGGCTTCCACGCAATGCAGATATCGAAACGCTACCCCGATATGTTCGACTATGTAGGTCTCTTCTCGGCTGCTATCTATCGTGGCGAGGAGGGTGTTGCTATGTATGAGAACTTGGATGCAGGCATTGCCGAGCAGTTTGCTCGCGGTGTCGCGCTCTACTGGATAGGCATTGGCGAGGATGACTTCCTCTACGATGAGAATGTGAGGTTTAGAGCCTTGCTCGACAGCCACGACTACGAATATGAGTATGTCGAGAGCGCGGGTGGTCACACGTGGCGCAACTGGCGATGCTACCTTACGACCTTTGCTGAGAGATTATTTTAATAACTATTTTATACAAACTAAATTTTTACAATTATGACAAAAAAAATGACAGAGATTATGGGCTATGAGGCTCCTAATTTCGATGTTGTCTTGGCTGTTGTCGAGCGAGGCTTCGAGGCAAGTTATGGCGACTTTGGTGAGGCTGGTGATGGCTTTGACATTAATGACAATGGTGAATTTTAATTTTATTGTAGCTATGAAGAACATCTTTAAGAGTTTGATGCTTGTTGCAGTAGCTGCAATGGGTATCGCGTGCCAGGAGAAGGTTGAGGATTTCACTCCAGAGCGCGCAAATGAGGTAGTAATGACTATTACCGCTGATGTAGAGGAGACTCGTACTTACATCGACGAGACAAACAAGGTTGTAAAGTGGAGTGCTGGTGACCAGCTTATGGTTATCGAGAACGATGGTACTTTCAGAAAGACTACTGAGACTGTTATTGATGGCGAGGGTAAGGCACAGTTCGCTGTATCGTTCCCTAAGAAAGCAGGTGTAGTTACTTACAACGCTATCTATCCAGCATCTGCGGTAGATGTAAACTACAGTTCTGCAGAGGAGGTTGTTGTTCAGGTTAAGAACACTCAGTTTGCAACAGCAACATCTTTCGATCCTACAGCAGACGTATTGGTTGCAAAGCAGATTGAGTTCGAGGCACAGCCTACAGAACTTAATATGCAGTTCAAGCGCATCGTTGCCTTTGGTAAGATGACCTTTACTCACCTTAGAGGTACTAGCAAAATCAAGCAGGTAACATTTACCGCTGGTGAGGAGGATGTCTTGGCAGGTCGTAACTTTGTAAACGCTACAACAGGTGAGGTATTCGTTTATGGTGATGATGATGCAACTAACTCTATTACTGTAAACTACGAGGAGGCTATCGAGTCTGATGATGTTTACTTCGTTTGCAACCCATTCCAGATGGAGGCAGGCGAGACCTTTACTGTAAAGGTTATCTGCGACGACGCTGTATATACTCGTGAGGTTGAGATTCCTGCTGGTCGCTCTTTGACATTTACTGAGGGCGATATGACTACCTTCATTGTAAATATGGAGGATGCAAATGTTCAGGATGTAGCGGCTGTTGTAAGTACAACAGATACTCTAACTCGTGATACTACAGGCGTAACAGGTACAAATTATACAACTTGGTCAGGTAAGAAGGGCGATAGTGGTGCTGTATATGCTGGTCAGAGTGCTGGTGGTAATTCATCGATTCAGTTGCGCTCGGACAATAGTAACTCTGGTATCGTAACTACAACTACTGGAGGTTTTGCTCGTAAGATTTCTGTGAGCTGGCATAGTAATACTGCAGATGGTCGTACATTGGATATCTATGGTAGCAACACTGCTTATACTAAGCCAACAAATCTTTATCAGAGTGCAGAACAGGGTACAAAGCTTGGCTCTATTAAGAAGGGAACTTCTACTGAGTTGGAGATTACTGGCGACTATGCATATATCGGTATGCGCTCTAACTATGGTGCAATGTATATCACAGAGATTAAGATTGAGTGGCAGTCTGGTGGCGGTAGCGGTGAAAATGTAGAGATTGTTATCCCATCATTCGATCTTGACAAGCGTCAGCTGTCATACGATGTTGAGGGTGGCCCAGAGGTAATCAATGTAGAGGCTTTGAATGGTTTTAACAATATTGTATCTGCCGAGACTGATGCAGAGTGGCTTACAATTGCGAACGATGGTTACAAGTTTACTGTAACAGCTGATGAGAACGAGGGTTTTGCTCGTACTGCTAATGTGGTATTCTCTGCTGATGGTTGCGAGGATGTCAAGGTAGTTGTATCACAGGATGCTAATCTTAACGCTGCTATCGAGGCTACTGTTGCTGAGTTCTTGGCTGCTAAGGAGGACGATACTACTCTTTATCGTCTTCGTGGTACTATCACAAGTGTAGTTGAGACAACTTACGGTAATTTCGATATTACTGATGAGACAGGTACAGTATATATCTATGGTCTATGCTCTCCAGAGGGTGCATCAAAGTATTGGGCAGCATCAGGCGCACAGCTTGGCGATGATATCGAGCTTATCACTGTTCGTACATCATATAGCGGCAAGGCTCAGGGTAAGAATGCAATCTTCGTTGAGAAGCAGCGCCCAGGTACTATCGCATTCTGGTCTTTCGACAAGACTTCTGCTTCATTCACATCTGAAGGCGGTGCTACAGAGATTAAGGTTGCTGCATACAACTTGACAGAGGAAATTAAGTTGGAGTTTAAGGCTGGCGAGGACGGCGATTCCTTTGAGGCTGATTATGCTAATGGTGTATTGACTATCTCTGCTGGGGCTAACTCATCTACAGAGGCGCTCAACGCAACTCTTTATGTTCGTAGCGGTAATTTGGAGCAGGTAATTACAATCTCACAGGCTGCTTATGTTGAGCCAGGTGAGGGTGGTGATGAGCCTGTACTTGTAGAGACAACTAAGACTCTCTCTTTTGCAAATAAGGCTCAGAGAACAACATTTTCAACTTCACAGCAGGTTTGGGAGCAGAATGGTATTAAGTTAACTAACGATAAGAGCTCATCTACTTCTAATGTTGCAGACTATGTAAACCCTGCACGTTTCTACAAGGGTTCAAAGATTACTGTGGATGCTCCTGGTGCAATTAAGAGCATTAAGTTTACTTGCAGCGGTTCTTCTTATGCAACAGATATGAAGAACTCTATTGGTACTGTAGCAGGTGCAACAGTAGCAGTAAGTGGCTCTGATGTAACTGTGACATTCACCGAGGCAACTTCAGATACATTTGTAGTTGCTAAGTTAACAGCACAGGTTCGTATGAACAGCCTCTCTGTAACTTATATGGGTGAGGAGGAGTGATCTTCGGGTGGTGGCTCGGGAGGTGGTGATACACCTCCCGCCACAGACCCTACCACGGGATCAGCATCAGAGGAGTGGCTTGAGTTGCCAGGTATATTGAGTACCGATAATCGCTATCCCAATGCCACTGAGGTAAAGGTCTCGGCAAGCGGTGAGCGTAACTACACACACTACTACGATACTGATACCTACACCTCACTTTGGGTGGCATACCCATTGGAGTCGAAGCATATGGGGTCGTATAGCCGTCCTGAGACTTGGTCGTACAACCCGCTTATAGACATCAAATATCAGGTAGACTTGCGAAGCCATAGTTACACCGATAGCGATGTACACGTGCGCGGACACCTTATACCTAACGCCTCGCGCAATGGTATCAAGGAGATGCAGTTGCAGACATTCTATGTGACTAACTCTGTGCCTCAGGTGCATAACAACTTCAATAGTGGCATATGGCAAACCCTCGAGGCTGCGGTGCAGAGTAAGGCAAAGAGTCAAACGCTATACGTCGTTACTGGCGTGGCATTTGAAAAGGTGGGAGAGTCTAAAACCATAAAGTATACCACCGCAAAGGATGATACAAAGAGAGTCCCTGTGCCAAACTACTTCTATAAAGTGGTGCTTGAGGTTACTGGCGAGAGCAATGGTACTATTACCTCTGCTAAAGCCATAGGCTTCTGGTTTGAGAACAAGGCATACTCTGGTACAGGATATGCTAACTACGCAGTCTCTGTAGACCAAATCGAGCAATGGACAGGGTTTGATTTCTATCCTAACCTTCCAGACTCGGTGGAAAAGACGGCAGAGTCCTCTATAGCAAATTTCTTGTAAATTTCTTGTGATAAGGGGCATACCTTTGTCCCATCCCAAAAGTAAGACCCCACGGGCTGTACTATGTGTACTATCCCGTGGGGATCTTCTTTTGCGATAGAACAAATCTAACCCCTTCTGACAAGAAATTTCCCACGATAAGGCAGACATCTGCTGCCGCTAACAAAAAGTCCCGACAATGAGCAGTACGCCAAGTACAGCCCATCGTCGGGATTTTTGCCGAGCGTTGCATCTGCAGCCTTCTCCTGAGAAATTAGGTAGTGCTGCCCGGTGGGTCTGTGTCTGTTTCGCTTGTTCCAAGCGACAGCTACGCTGTGGGGAACCTTGGTATTCTGGGGATAGTGGGGATGAGGTCGTGCGTTAGTCCGCGTTGTCGCTATTCTGCGCTTTGAATTGCATTGTAGTTTAATGATGCTCGC
>JAGCKG010000170.1 GCA_017647625.1 Alistipes sp.
GCGAGCATTGTAACCGAGTAAAGATAAGGAAGATGTCGAAATAGGCACAAAAGCAACCGAAATAGAATTTCCGAAACAACGAAAACTTTTATACTAATTTATAGAACATCCCTTAATTTACTAATTTATAGAACATCCCTATAACTACTTGGCTAACTCCATACCTTGTTGCACACGTAGTAAGGTTTCGCTATCTACAAGACGTGCAACGACAGCCAATGCAAACTCTATCGAGCGACCTGCGCCAGCACCAGTGATAATATTCCTATCCTCCACAACGCTCTCATTATCGTATAGATAGTCTCCCATTCTATCTACTACTGAGCGATGACAAGTAATCTTTGCACCCTTCGCCACACCCGCAACTGCCAACACCGTAGGCGCACCACATATAGCCGCAACCAAGCGTCCACTCTCATAGTAGTTTCGCACCACACGACACACAGCCTCCGAATTTCCCAAGTTCACATATCCTGGATACCCTCCGGGCAAGATAAGAGCATCACCATCCTCCAACTCACTATCACCAAGCACCATATCGCATTGCAACGACATTATATTGTGTGATGAGGTAACGTTCAACTCATCACCCACAGCCACACGTTTAAGTTCCACACCCGCGCGGTGCAAAATATCTATAGACGACAATGCCTCGACACACTCAAAACCATCTGCCAATAATATATATGCTCTCTTCATACTATAAAAACATCGATTCAAACTCCTTAAATGTAATCTGCTCAACAACACATTGACCCACTGCCTCTGGTATCACTACATCAATCTTATCGTCGAATTTCTTCTTGTCGTATCGCGCCTCGCGCAACATATCAAAGAGTCCTACAGGCAGTTCAAGATTGAAGCCAAACTTTTTCAGAAGAGCATCTATGCGCTGTGCCTCTGCACGTTTCATCTTACCACGCCTTACACTCGCCCACGACATCATCGACAGACCTATAGCCACAGCCTCACCGTGATTTACCTCGTGAGTTATCTTCTCTATTGCGTGCGCTACGGTATGACCAAGATTTAACAATGTGCGCTTACCTCTTTCCACCTCGTTCTCCGCCAAAATAACATTCTTTACCGACGCTGCTGCAAGAACTACATTAAACAACACATCCAATCTACCATTCTGAATATCAGCATCGCACAACTCAAGCAACTCAAAAAGGTTCTTATCGCGAAGTATCGCACTCTTGATTACCTCCGCCATACCTGCACGAAACTCGCGTTCGGGCAAAGAGTGAAGCATCACGACATCGCATATAACGAACTCTGGCTGACGCATTGTGCCAACCATATTTTTATAGTCGTGAAAGTTCACACCATTCTTACCACCTATCGAGGCATCGACCTGCGCGAGGAGTGTCGTAGGCACAAAACTAAAGTCCATACCACGCATATATGTAGCAGCCACAAAACCCGTAATATCTGTTACGATACCACCGCCCACACCAAGCAGATAACTATGCGTATCGGCACCAAGTTCCATCAGACGCTCGTAGACCATCATCGCAGTCTGCAAGTTCTTATTATCCTCGCCCGTGCCGATAACAATCTGCTCAAAATGGCGCAAAAGGCCTCGATAACGACTTGCGACATTCTCATCCGTAATAACGATTATCCTTCGATACTTTGGCAGATGCTTGTATATCAGGTTAAGCGCATTGCCGAAACATATGGTCGACGCACCGCACTTATTTTCTATCTCCAAATTAGTCACATCCATATCATCCAACCCATAATTCTATAGTATGGGCAATACAAATATAGGTATAATTCCATATACTTACAACTACCGAGGGCATAAATGCGCGAATTAGTATAATTTTGTTTAGATTTTGCTTGCATATAGTGGAAATGTTTTCTAATTTTGCGTGGTTGTATTGTTATATTACAGACAGTGCAATTAATAAATAGGAGATTATATCTATTAAATAACTTAAAAACGTAATTAGATTATGGCTTTTCTAACAAATGACAAACTCGTTATCGTTGGTGCAGCTGGTATGATTGGCTCGAATATGGTTCAGTCTGCTCTTATGATGGGTCTTACAAACAACATCTGCCTTTTCGACGTATTCTCTCCAGAGGGCGTTGCAGAGGAGATGCGCCAGAGCGGTTTCGACAATGTAAACATCACTGCAACTACTGACGTTGCTGAGGCTTTCAAGGATGCTAAGTATATCATCTCTTCTGGTGGTGCTCCACGTAAGGAGGGTATGACACGCGAGGACTTGTTGAAGGGTAACTGCGAGATCGCAGAGCAGCTTGGTAAGAACATCAAGACTTACTGTCCAGATGTTAAGCACGTTGTTATCATCTTCAACCCTGCTGACCTTACTGGTCTTGTAACATTGCTTTACTCTGGTCTTAAGCCAGGTCAGGTTACTACTCTTGCAGGTCTTGACACTACACGTCTTAAGAGTGCTCTTGCTAAGAAGTTCGGTGTTATGCAGTCAGAGATCGAGGGTTGCGCTACATACGGTGGTCACGGCGAGCAGATGGCAGTATTCGGTAGTTCTGTAAAGATCGCTGGTCGTAAGCTTACTGACATCATCGGCACAGAGGAGTTCACAGCAGAGGAGTGGGCACAGATGAAGAAGGATGTAACACAGGGTGGTGCTGCTATCATCAAGCTTCGTGGTCGTTCATCATTCCAGAGCCCATCTTACCTTTCAGTTGAGATGATTCGCTCGGTTATGGGTGGCGAGCCATTCCGTTTCCCTGCAGGTACATACGTTTCAAACGAGAAGTACAACCACATTATGATGGCTATGGACACTGTTCTTGACCAGAACGGTTGCTCATACAAGATGCCTGTTGGTACAGAGGAGGAGATCGCTATGCTCGACGCTTCATACGCACACCTTTGCAAGATGCGTGACGAGTTGGTAACTTTGGGTATCGTTCCTGCTATCGAGGAGTGGTCAAAGATCAACCCTAACTTGTAATATCTACGTAAATTTCCGTTTAACGGACAAAGTGTTAGGGAGTTTAGAGAAGCATTACTCTAAACTCCCTAATTATTACCAATTGCTAATTACTCATTACTAATTTATTATGAAGATAGCAGTTCCTACACGCGACGGACATATCGACGACCACTTCGGTCACTGCGCCTACTACACCATCTTCGATATCGAGGAGGGTAAGATTGTTGCTACATCACGCCTCGACTCCCCAGAGGGTTGCGGTTGCAAGTCGGGCATCGCTGCCGATATGGAGAAGATGGGCATCGAGGTTATGCTCGCAGGCAATATGGGCGAGGGCGCGAAGAACAAACTCGAGAGCCACAACATCAAGGTCATTCGTGGTTGCCGTGGCGATATCGAGATGGTTGTCCGCGCATACATACTCGGTCTAATCAAGGACTCTGGCGAGGGTTGTAGCCACCACGAGTGCCATAGCCATTAGAAATTTTGCGTGCAAATCAAAAAAAAGCATCAAAAAGTTTGCAGATACAAAAATAAGTCGTATATTTGCACCGCAATTCAGAGAAATCTGATGCCCAGATGGCGGAATCGGTAGACGCGCTGGTCTCAAACACCAGTAGGTTCACCCCTGTGCCGGTTCGACCCCGGCTCTGGGTACTGAAGAGAGAAACGAAAGTTTCTCTCTTTTTTGTTTATAGCATAGCAGACTTGGCGAGTTGGAGAGCGTGCTCTCCATTGTTGCAGATATATTGGGTTATAAGCAAGCAAGCTTACCATACCCAATATATCAGCAACAGGCTACGCCTGTTCTCGCCAATTATGCAATACCAAAGCCGCGATACTCACCTTAATTGGCGGTTGCGCGAACATAATCTTATTAATTTCTCGACCTAAAGGTCTGCGATAAGTGGCGTTCGCGCTAGTGCTTCGCACTTCGACCCCGGCTCTGGGTACGAAAAGAGGAAGATGAAAGTCTTCCTCTATTTTCGTTACACCCTTCGCCGAGGGCGTTGCTCCTGTGGCGGCTCGGCAGACTTATCTGCGATTGAGATGCGGAGAGGAATTGCTACGCAATCGCAAGCATTATGCTGATTGTCAAAAAGTTAACAACTTTACTTTTCGCCTATCAGCCCAACACTTTGCAACTTTGTTGCTCTTCTCCGCATCTCAATCTTCTGTCTGCTCTCGCCTGCTGCGGACCTTCGACCCACTGGAATATTGTTGGATTTAAGATGATGGTTAAAGACGAAATAACCTCAAATTTGGTCACTTTTGGTCACCACTTTGAAAATCATCATTAATTTATTATCTTTGCAGATAGCATTTTAACATAGAAACCAAATAGATAGGATATGGTAATCAATAGTTTTGTTATTGAAGGTGCAGTAGGCGCTGATCTATACGAAAAAATAACAGAAGCGTTCGAGCTTTGTGTTGAGTTTGATAAGTATTATGAAATCGGTAGAGTA
>JAGCKG010000171.1 GCA_017647625.1 Alistipes sp.
CTCTACAATACGATAAGTTACGGTGATTGTATCACCTGCACCGAACTTAGGCACATCGTTCTCGCCCTTAGTCCACATCTGCTCGTTTACGAGTCTGATCAACTGATCCTTGTTCATTGTTGCAACAAAAATTAAATGTTTATCGTTCAACATTATCGCTGCAGTTGCTCTACCATAACACCACCCTCGATGCTAATCCTTGTCTACGACACTCCGAGCCTCTGCCCATTATAAGAGGTTGATACGGGTTGCAAAGATAGATAAAAATATTTATTCTGCAAACTTATCTGCCAAATATCAATACTTTAGGTATCAACGACACCGCGCCACACCCAAAATCAAAGCACTAAAGGTATGCTATCGATGTCACTGAACACATAACGGGAATCTCACCATCTATAGACTCTACAGCATATACCGCAACCATATATTCTGTGCCGCTATCGATAGGCGTTGTTATCGATCTGCTACCAATATAGCAACTGCTCTTAAGGAATGTATCGACACTCATACCACCGCGTATTGCCTGACGAGCGCGGTTGTAGAAATCGCTACCCAAAGCACGCAATGTATACTCGGTCATTCTCTCTCCTATAGGCACATAGTAGAGCGAACTTTCAGGGATAAGATTTATCACATAGTAACCATTCCAACCCACTGGCTCAACAGCAATAGTTGCCATACCGCCATTACTAACCTGTGGCGAGATTTTAAACGACACATCGTAGAACTGTGACATTGGAATCTCGATAGACACCTGATGGAGAGGGATAGTCACCGTATACTCATTATCCGCAAGTTCAAGACCATAGGCATATGCCACATATGTCGCACCCGACTGCATTCCCGTAAAACTACGAGTCGCCTCCTCGGTAAATAGCAACGTAGGCGACACAGCCTCCTTCAAGAGAAACTCGAGGGTCATATCGTGTTGCGCAGCCAACGCCATATAGTTAGACATCTCCATATTGATAAACTCCTCCATATCGCTGATACCCGACTTTCTAAAGTACTCTGCATCAATGATATTTGCCATATAGTAACCACCACTGCTCTTTGGGATATACTTCACCGTACAGCTGTTGTGTGTCACATCAGAAACCTCAAAGCGGAACTTATCCAAAAACTGTTTATCCTGCACCACAGAGACCTTCAACGGCTTCTCCATACCCTTATACGATAGGGTCACGATACCCATACGCTCCTCATTGATATCGCTCGCCTCGACACAGAGTATTATCGTGTTGCTGGTTATCTCACCAACAGTCACCCACTCAACATTACTCTTTACCTCAGGGCGCACACCTGGGCGGGCATTCTTCACGCCATAGAAGATTGGGATATTACCGCCACCACCATCGACCTCCAACAAGTCGGCATCAATCACCATAACTGGGGCTTCCGCAGGCGTTGTATGCTCAGAC
This sequence comes from Alistipes sp., assembly GCA_017647625.1. GTDB lineage: Bacteria > Bacteroidota > Bacteroidia > Bacteroidales > Rikenellaceae > Alistipes. The sequence goes on from JAGCKG010000171.1 coordinate 1,425, forward strand.
TCACAACCAATAAATAGCGGTGCAACAACGGCACATAGTAGCAATGCAAAACTTTTAATTCGTAACATATAGTCTCTCTATTACATCATTTTGGGGGCAAAGATAACTCTTTTTTGGCATCTTTGGGTTATCTTTTGCTTTTTAGGAATAAAAAACCTAACTTTGTAAATTATTGCCGACAGGTTATGTTTGACGTAGAACGCATATTTAACATCGAGAACGAGGAGCAATTTGAGCATTGCGCCTTGGAGTTGTTTCGCTATCAGGCGGAGCATTGCGAGCCATATCGCAGATATTTGGAGTTGATGGCTATCCACCCAACAGGTATCAAACATATAGAGGATATCCCATTTCTCCCTATCGAACTATTCAAGAGTAGCGATGTATATTGTGGCGATAGCGAGCCAGAAATTATCTTCACATCGAGCAACACAGGCTCTACAGTTCCATCGCGCCATATGATGGCATCGTTGGAGGTATATCGCGAGGCCTTTACCCGCGCCTTTAAGGAGTTTTATGGCGAGCCTGCAAATTGGAGCATCTACGGACTACTACCAAACTACCTCGAACGCGAGGGATCGTCGCTGGTATATATGGTCGATACGCTTATAAAAGAGTGTGGATCGGGAGGCTTCTATCTAAATAATTACGAGCAACTTATACGCGACGTTGAGAGTGATATAAAACCAAAGATATTGCTTGGTGTAAGTTATGCGCTATGGGATGTTGCCGAGCAGTATGCCCCAAAGTTGAAGGATACCATCATTATGGAGACTGGCGGTATGAAGGGGCGACGCAAGGAGTTATCCAAGAGCGAACTACATAAAATCCTCTGCGAGGGCTTTGGCGTAGATGCCATACACTCGGAGTATGGTATGGCTGAACTTACATCACAGGCATACTCCAAAGGTGGCGGAGTATTCTACGCACCACGTTGGATGAGGGTTATGGTGCGCGACGTAAATGACCCTTTCGACCACAGACCAAATGGTATGCGTGGCGGTATCGACATCATAGACCTTGCAAACGTATCATCGTGCGCCTTTATACAGACGCAGGATATGGGCAGAGTTATGGAAGATGGCGGTTTCATCATCGAAGGGCGCATCGCAGGTAGCGACATTCGTGGCTGTAACCTATTAATACACAATATGTAGGGAGATTATATAATGAAATATAACAGCGATATATTACGACATCTGCACACAGAGTTAAAGGAGACTCTTCGCGAGGTTGTGCGCGTGTGTGAGGTGGCACAGATACCCTACTTTATACAGGGTGGCACAGCCATCGGAAGCCACTTTTTCGATGACATCGTACCTTGGGATGACGACATAGACCTCGGTATGACACGCGAGAACTACGAGCGTTTCCTTCGTGAGGCCCCAGCAATTCTCGACAAGCAATACACCTTGCAGGAATTTACCACCGAGCCTGACACCCCATTCTACTTTGCTAAGGTGCGCAAGATAGGTACACGCTTTGTGGAGAGCGAGTGGGTGGGACTACCCATTGCCGAGGGCGTATACATCGACATCTTCCCATACGACCTTATCCCCGATGATGAGAGGCTTGCACGCCACCAACGCAGACGTGTGGGCTTCTGGATAAACTGCTTTATGGCAAAGAGCGTATGGCTCTGGAGATGGCTTGGCAAGGCGAACAACGGTGTTGTCTTTCCAAAGAGTTTAGTATCGTGCTTGGCTATTCGCGTAGTAAGCGCACTGCTCTCGAAAGAGCGCATATACCATATTCTAAACCGAGAACTTACACGTTATAACAACACCTCGGCATCGCGCTATAACATAGTGCGTATGCCAAAGGATATGATTGCTGTAGAGTCAATTGCACACCTTGAGCCACGCAAGTTTGGTGATTTGGAGGTTATGGCACCCGCCAACCTGGAGGTCTACCTGCGCAGTCACTATGGCGATATTCAGAAGTGGTTGCCCGAAGATAAGCGTCTTAACCACGCACCCGAAGTACTGTGGTTTGGGTATGGCTTGAAGAGTCGCGCCTCGGAGAACATAAGTGTGGTCATACCTCTATATAATAAGGAGGCAGAGGTAGAGCGCGCACTACGATCTGTCGTGGAGCAGAGTCTTGCCGTAGGTGAGATTATCGTTGTCAACGATGGCTCTACAGACAACTCGGAGGGTGTAGTAAAGAGATTTATCGACCAACATCCAGAGGCACATATCCGACTTATAACACAACCGAATAGTGGTGTAAGTGCTACCCGCAACAGAGGTATTGAGGAGGCAAAGGGCGAGTATGTTGCCCTGCTTGATGCCGACGACTGGTGGCTATCGAACTACATTGCCGAGGTATGCCGACTTATGGAATACTACCCCGATTGCGATGCCTACTCGACAGCCTTCGACGTGGTAAACAACGACACCCATACGCGCGCCTATGTACCAACCACCGAGGGTTACATATCTCCTGCCGAGGAGGCACTTAAAGGTCGCTACCCTATTATCCCATCGACAGCAACACTACGTCGTAGCACAATACAGCGTTGTGGTGGCTTCCCCGAGGGTATGCGTATAGGCGAGGATCAGTGGCTTTGGGTGAGGATGATACAGCAGAAGGCGCAGTTTGCCTACTCGCCAATATCCCTTGTACGCTACTCGCGCTCGGCATCCAACCGTTCGGCATCGATATATCGCGCTGAGGAGTGCTGGCACACCATAGCAGAACTATACGACCCCAAGCAAGAGGAGCCGCTAAACGAGTATATCGCCCGCATAGGCATTGGCAAGGCTATAACGCAGTCGGTACGCGGAGGAGATGAGGATGCAAAAAAGGCAATTAGAGCATTTGACTATACCAAACTCTCTAAACGCCAACTTACGCGCCTTAAACTACTAAACAGCCTACCCGCATCGCTACGTCCCGCACTCAACGGACTATATGCCACACTTGCGTGGGCGATAAAGCGTCGCGGACTGTAAACAGGGAGATTAATGGTATTTAAGGGTGATTAAGGGTTATTAAAGGTTATTAAGGGTTATTAAGGGATGAAATTACCACTAAACCTCTAACAACCCCTAATAACCCTTAAACACCCCTAATAACCTTTAAACACCCCTACCCCCTTAACTTTATATCTCCACCAAGCGATTTTTTATAGCGTAGACCACAAGGTTTGCAGTGTTCTTGCACCCTGTCTTTTCGAGGATATTGGCGCGGTGCTTATCTACCGTACGCTTCGAGATAAAGAGTTTGTCGGCAATCTCCTGATTCGACAGACCAGCGCACACCTCAACCAAAATCTCAATCTCGCGCTCCGAGAGCGAGTCCTCATCATCGACCTTTGGGACCTCGATACGGCTCATATTGCGTACCAACGAACCATACAAGATGGCACTGAAGTAGTTATCGCCAGCCATAACGGCATCTACAGCCGAGTAGACCTCCTCGATATCCGAATCCTTTAGAAGAAAACCCGAAGCACCACTCTGCACCATAAGCGAGTAGTAGTGGTCATCGCCAAACATCGACAGCGTGATAACACGCATATCTGGCTTCAGACGTAGTGCCTGACGTGTGGTCTCTGCACCATCCATCTCAGGCATTGCAATATCCATAAATACCACATCTACATCCAACTCTGGAAGCAACTTCAAGAACTCCATACCGCTACCAACATCTGCAACGACATTAAAGTCCTCGCGCTGTGAAAGCAGACCCTTCAGACCTGTACGAAATAGCGTGTGGTCATCTACAAGTGCTATTTTAATCTCTCTTTTTTCCATTTCTTCTTCGTTTGCTGTTTTCCCCAATACTCCTCAACTCCTTGAGTTCATTTGCCGAGAGGTGCAGATTTGCGCCATTAAGCGATACTGCAACTCGCGCGCTCATACCGCAACCCGCACTACTTGTAATCTCAAGTTTGCCATTGAGCGATGATATGCGAGAGCGAATATTTGAAAGACCCATACCGCAACTCTCCTCGTCGCTATAGGTAAAGCCCTTGCCATTATCGCTATAGTCTATAACGAGCATACCGCGCTCCTCGCGTAGCGCAATAGTTATCTCGGTAGCAGAGGCGTGCTTTAGGGAGTTATTTATAAGTTCGCAGGTCACACGATAGAGTATAACCTCGATATTCGAGTCGAAACGCTCATCCTTGAGCGTAGTGTGAAACGATATCTTCGTATCGCGCACCGTACCTAAACGGTCGACAAAGTGCTTTATACCACGCGCCAAGCCAAAGTCGTTGAGAATATGTGGCGATAGGTTGTTCGATATCTCGCGCAACGAGCGTATAGCCTCATCTATAACCGACGATGCGTTTTGCAAAATCTCGCGCTCGCCATCGCTGAGGTTAGCACGATTGAGTGCCGAGAGTGACATCTTCGAGGAGGATAGCAGTGGACCCAAGCCATCGTGCAGTTCGCGCGAGAAGGAGGCACGACTACGCTCTTCGGTACGAAGGAGTGCCGTCATAAACCTATTCTCGAGCATCTGGCGGTGCTTTGCCATACGGTCAACGTGTTCCACCAACAGACGCGCACAGACAACACATATAGAGAAACTCAACGACACCACAATGCCTACCCACGCGCGCGTCAGGTCCGACACCTCAACACCTCTGAAGATGTTGAACTGCATAAGGTGGTCGACGCAGAGCATAATAAGAGAGATGATACAACATACCCACAACGCCTTATACTTGGTCTTGTTGATTAAGTGCAGGGCGATAGCAATAGCCACCACCTGCATTACAATCGAAACGAGTATCAGTACCTCAACACCCCTCATACCGCTACTTTATAACACCCTGCAAATTCTTAAGTTGCACATAGTCGGTCATATCCACCTGCACTGGCACAACCGCCACATACTTATTCGCCAAAGCCCACTCATCGCTATCCGTAGCCTCTGACTCGGCATTCTGAAATGCTCCCGTAAGCCAAAAGTATTTACGTCCGTGTGGGTCGAAACGCTCATAGAACTCCTCGCGCCAGAAACCGCGTGTCTGACGGCATAGGCGCACACCCTGAATCTCCTCAACACCACAGCGAGGTACGTTGACATTGAGGCACAAAGGGCGTGGCAGACGGCTCTCTGCCTCAAGTACCGAGGCGATAATCTCTCTACCATACTTTACTGCACCCTCAAAGTCGGCATCAGCATCGTGGTCATCCAACGAAAGACCAATAGATGGCACGCCATAGAAACTACCCTCGATAGCAGCACCCATAGTACCCGAATACATAACATTCACCGCAGCATTAGAGCCGTGGTTGATACCCGACAGCACCAACGCCACCTTTTTATCCACAAACAAGTGGTCGAAAGCGAACTTTGCACAGTCAACAGGCGTACCCGAGAAGGCATATATCTCCAATCCCTCCGACTTCTCCACCTCGCGTAGGAAGAGTGGCGAGTTGATAGTAATAGCCTGACTCATACCGCTCTGAACACGGTCGGGAGCGATGGCTATAACATCACCAAACTCGCGGGCAAGGTTTACCGCTGCCTTAAAACCCTTCGAGAGGTAACTATCGTCGTTGGTAACAAATATAATTGGTCTATTCTTCATTGTATCTAATGTTTGGTACGTTTATTATGAATAAATATCATTCTCTGATGTCGAGGCATCCAAGCGTATGGCAATCATTATAAGCAGTGTGAAGGCCACAAACGATGAGCCTCCGTAACTCATCAACGGCAACGGGATACCCATCACAGGCATCAGACCTATGGTCATACCTATATTTACCATAACGTGGATAAGCAATATCGCCGCTACGGAGTAACAGTAGACTCTGCCGAAAGGTTCCTTTATACGCTCACCCATACGCATAAGCCGTAGCATAAGACCTATGTAGAGTGCCACAACAACACAGCATCCTACAAAGCCCCACTCCTCGCCTACAATGCAGAAGATAAAGTCGGTATGCTTCTCTGGCACATAGTCGTACTGTATCTGCGTACCCTCCATATAACCCTTGCCCCACATACCACCAGAACCGATAGCAATCTGCGACTGGTTAACGTTATATCCCGTATTCTTAGGGTCGTCGACCAAGCCGACAAAGGTAAGTATTCGATTCTTCTGGTGTGGTTCCAACTTCGAGAACAGGAAGTCTGTCGTAGGCACAAAGACCATAGCATAGACAAACATCAAGATTGGCCATAAGAGCATCATCGTATGGGTCTTCAGAGCCACCACGATAAGTGCTATTGCCGAGATACCGCACGCAATCATCAACGACACATAACCACTCAATGGCGTTAGCAACGACAGTAGCAGAGCGACAAGAAATACCGCCGCGATAAAGCGAACGTGACCCGCAACCTCGCCAACACGCAGTATGCTATATAGCACAAAGGCAAAGAGAAGCACCACGAAGATAACCACTGGCGAGAACATCATCGCTGCGATAAACAGCACTATGGTAAAGAGTATCGGGAAGTATACATACTTGGTAAGACCCTCGCGATATAGCACAAAGAGGAATGCTCCAAGCACCAAGCCCGAGCCAGTATCGTTCTGCAAAACGATGATGATAAAAGGCACAAGTATTATCGCTGCAACCTTGATAAGATCAATCAATCGATTGAGGTTGAAGGCATAATCGCTCATCACACGCGCCATCATCAGTGCCGTAGTAATCTTCACAAACTCCACAGGCTGTAGTCGCACACTACCGAACTGAAACCACGCCTTAGCACCATTAATCTCCTTACCAAAGAGCAACACCGCCAACAATAGCAATATACCAAAGGCATAGGCAGGATAGGCAAACATATGAAAGAGTCGTCTATCGAGGAGCAACACCACCGTACCCATAGCCCACGATATACCAATCCACATAAGTTGCTTGATATAGTTGTGTTCCATCGAGAAGATATTGGTAGTGTTGGGGTCATACGAGGCCGAGGTAACACATAGTACGCCAATCACAGCAATGGCGATATAGATGCCCAAAGCCACCATATCGACACCACCAAAGAGTAAGCGACTGCTACTATAACTATTTCTATTATAATCAGATAACATAGCCACTACTTTTTGCTTTTACGCTTTTCGTCGTAACGTTGCTGTTTAAGGTCGTAGTTACGAGAATAGTTAGGTTTAAAGTTCAAGACCTCCTCAACCATCTGTGGTCGCTTGATGGTGTCGGTAAGATACAACTCCTCGATAAGCGATGCTATAGGCAAGGCTATAGCAGCACCGAAACCACCGTGTTCGATATATACCGAGATGGCAATCTTTGGGTTATCCTTAGGAGCAAACGATAGGAATGTAGAGTGATCTGCACCACCCGAGTTCTCCGCAGTACCCGTCTTACCACATACATCCAAACCCTCAAGGCGCGCCTTGCCCGATGTACCAGCCACGTTGACACCACGCCACATACCCTCAACAATAGGCACGAAATTTATCGAGTCTACCAACGTATAGTGACGTTCGTAGAACTTTCTGTCTATCGAATCACGACCCTCGATATGCTTGATAATGTGAGGTATATAGTAGTAACCACGATTGGCTACAATGGCCGCTAAGTTAGCCATCTGCAATGGTGTACAACCCAACTCGCCCTGACCAATGGCGCAAGAGAGTACAGAACCCCAGTTCCAACTATTGTTATAGACTCTATCGTAGTACTCTGGCGTAGGCACATAGCCTTTACCCTCACCATATAGATCAGTACCCAACTGACGACCAAAACCGAAACTATACACATACTCATTCCATACGCGCACACCCTCCTTTACAGAGCCATACTTCGAGTTGGTAATCATATCGCGGAAGACGTAACAGAAGTAGGCATTGCACGAGTGCGCTACAGCATCGCGCAAATCGAGTGGGGAGTTGTGCGCGTGGCACGCCATCTTACGACGACCATAACTATAACCCATATCGCAAGGATACTTCTGCGATGAGCGCAATACACCCTCCTGCAAACCGATAAGTCCCTGCACCAACTTAAACGTAGAACCAGGGAGATACTTCGCCTTCACAGCACGATTGAACTGTGGCTGTCGCTGGTCGTGTAGCATCGACGCATAGTTATTATTACGGTTACGACCCACCATCAAATCGGGGTTATAACTTGGCGAAGATACCATAGCAAGAATTTCGCCCGAAGATGGTTCTATAGCCACCAACGCTCCAATCTTACCCTCCATAAGTTCCTCGGCAAACTCCTGCAAACGAGCATCGATGGTAGATGTAAGTTGCGCGCCCTTAACAGGCAGAGCATCATCCTCGCCATCCTTATATGCACCCTGCACAGCACCGTGAGAGTCGTATATACGGTAACTAACACCCTTCTCACCGCGTAGCAATGTCTCATATGCCGACTCCACACCACCAACGCCAATGTAGTCACCAGACTCGTAGTAGTCCCACTTATCCACCTGCTCGCGCGTAACCTCGCTCACATAACCAAGTAGGTTACCACCAATCTTTCGTGGATACTCTCTGGCAGTACGGAAGCGTGTGTGGAAACCGATGAAGTTACCCTCGTCGAGAAGGAGTTTGTTCTCCTGCGAGAGGTAGTTGGTAACGAGTATCGCTGCACGAGGACTTTGGCGCGCCTTTTTAAGTTGCTTTTCCAAATACTCGGGCGTAATCTCAAGTATAGATGCCAAGCGCAACGTGTCGAAGCCCTCTTCAGGCAACTGACGGTACACAACCATAACATCGTAACACACACGGCTCTTAACAAGGTATTCGCCTCTACGATCCAACACCTCGCCACGCATAGGATACTCAATCTCCGTACGCACGATATTGTTCGTAGCCTTTACATCATACTCATCCGAGAGTATCTGCATCGTAAAGAGACGAATAAGTATCACTGCGCCCACCAAAAGCACTATAAGGCGCAGTATTCTATATCTTACATAACCTCTATCCATTACCTCACAATTCGTTTAAGGAAGAGACGCACAATAGGCCACGCCAAGACTATAGATAGCGCGGTACTACATATTATCGTAGCAATAAGTTGCATCGCTCCAATCATAGACAGCGACTCTAACATAAAGAACATCGTGTTGTAGAGCAGAAACATAGCACCAACATACAATATTACCTGACGCATTGGCATACGCGAGAGCAACGATGTCTGGTCACCAGCCTCAACACTACGACGTGTGGTGAGAAATAGTATCCAGCGTCGCAACACAGCCAACGGTAGGAGTGTCGAAGTGTAGAGACCTGCACCTCCCAAAGCCGTATCCATCACTATACCCAGTAGCAACGTCGCAAGGATTACCCATATCGTACGCCACTCAATAGGCAACAGCAGGATGATTAGCGGAAATATCATAGGTCGTAGCCACAAGGCTATCGATATCTCATCAAGAATAAATATCTGGAGGAACAGCAACGCCAACGTCAACCAGAAATATAGTATGCTCTTAAACATCTCTAATTACACTCTTTAAAGTTTATCTGCACAAGGAGATATGCCCTTGTTCTACTTCTTACCCTCTACCTGCTTATGCAACTCATCGAGTTCGCTCGCGCGGGTATTCTCCACAATCAGCACATTATCCAGCATCGCCATCTTGGCAGCAATCGTAATCGTTGCACTATATGCTGTCTGCGTATTGTTTAACTTAAACTCGTCAATAGTACCAATCAAGACACCCTCGGGCAGACGCTCCGAACGCACCTCCACAGCCATACCGCGCTGAGGCTCGGAGTATACCGACAAGTCCTTTGCCTGCACCTGATATCTCGACGAGCCATCCCAGCCAATCACACATACATTGCCATTATCCACAAGGCAACCACCCGTATTAAACTGTGTGTTAAGCATCGACTGCACGATAGAGTAATGCTCCGTACAGGAGAGGACATATCCCACAAGTTCATTGTTTGGAGTCACAACACCCATATCCTTCGATATGCCATCGAGCGAGCCTCGATCCAATACGATATGGTTTTGTGGGCGATTTGTTGTCATCGACACCACACGCGCTGCGTGGTACTTGAAGTGGTGGTCTACACTATCCACCGTAACACTCACCTCCTGCTCCACATCGCCAAGCACAGCACTGAGTTCCGCTATACGCGCTGTGAGTTCGCGATTTTGCGCTGGCAACGAAAAGAAGTGACCCACATCAGATATTGCACCACTGATGGCTGCGCCCGCTGCTGTGGTGCGCGCGAGAATCTTCGCCTCGGTATATGGTGTGCTTGTGGCATAGTTTAGCAGTGCCATACTCTCCAAGATAAGAAAGATGACAAGCACATAGATACGCTTTATAAATTCAAGTAGTCTATACATCTTTTTGTTTAGAAAGAGGCTGTCTAACAACCCTATGCCGACAGCCTCTCAATTAAATTTAGTCTACAACCCTATTTCGAGTTGCACCTATTATATACCAAGCCCCTAAGGCTTCATATAACACAACATTTGGTTACTTATTCTCGCCACCCATTAGGAACGAGAAGTTGCCAACATTCTTAAGCGCGATGCAAGTACCACGAGCAATAGCGCGTAGTGGATCCTCTGCAATATGCACTGGCAAACCTGACTTCTTCGATAGACGCTGATCAAGACCCTTGATAAGCGCACCACCACCAGCAAGGTAGATACCATTCTTCACAACATCAGAGTACAACTCTGGTGGCATCTCCTCAAGCACCTCCATAAGGGCATTGTCAAGTTTCACAAGCGACTTATCGAGAGCGTAAGCAATCTCGCTATAGTTCAATGTTACGGTCTGTGGCAAGTTGGTAAGCATATTTGAACCTGTGAAGATGTAGTCCTCAGGCTCGTTCTCCAACTCTGGCACCGCAGCACCAATAGCGCACTTGATATCCTCGGCAGTACGCTCACCGATACGGATGCCGTGTTGCTGACGGATATAGTTCTGGATATCGTTAGTAAAGACATCACCCGCTACGTTGATAGACTTCGAACATACAATACCACCAAGTGAGATACAAGCAATCTCCGAAGTACCACCACCGATATCGATGATAAGGTTACCCTCTGGAGCCTCCACATCGAGACCTGCACCAAGTGCTGCTGCCATAGGCTCGAAGATAAGGTATATCTCACGACCACCAGCGTGCTGTGCAGAGTCGCGTACGGCACGAATCTCAACATTTGTAGAGCCTGAAGGGATACAAATCATCATACGCAATGATGGTGCGAACATACCGCGTGTAGCACCCACCTTCTTGATAAGACCGCGAAGCATAAGCTCCGTAGCCTCGAAGTCTGCGATAACGCCATCCTTCAAAGGACGGATGGTGCGAATGTTAGAGTGTGTCTTACCATCCATAAGACGCGCCTTGTGACCGATAGCCATAAGGTCACCCGTCTTGATACTTAGAGCCACTATAGATGGCTCATCAACTACAACCTTACCGTTGTGCATAATCAGTGTATTGGCAGTACCAAGGTCAATAGCCAACTCCTGATAGAGCGAAAATAGTCCCATATATCTCGTTTTTATTATTTCAACACTACTTTTTGACCCACAAAAGCCCAATTTTTCATCATCAAGCCCCAATAAAAATATCTCTTGTACAAATTTTACCGCGCAGGTCTAAACTCCCTGTAACACAATACTTTAGCCCGCCATCGACTAAAACACCACGTTACTACTTTGCAAAGATAGGAAAAAGATATGGACAATTTGCAAGAGTTTTCACATTTTTTTTGTTAATTTTGTGAATAAATTTTTGCTTATGGATACAAATAAGAATCCCAAGTGTGCCGTACTGGGTTACGGTAGTTGGGCCACAGCAATTGTAAAGACGCTTACTATTAACCACCACCACGTCGATTGGTTGGTACTAAACGATGATATTCGTGAGTCGCTACTAACTCGTAGCCGTAATCCAAAGTACCTTCCTTGGTGCTATATCGACCGCGAATTTTTCACCCCTTCAGCAGATATTAACGAGGTTGTACGCAATGCCGACATTGTTATCCTCGCGATGCCATCGGCATTCCTCAAGAAGTTCCTTGAGCCACTGACCGTAAGCCTTCAGGATAAGATTGTAGTATCGGCAGTGAAGGGTATCATCCCTGGCGACTACCTCACTATCGTGGAGCATATGAACCGTTTCTACGATGTTCCTATGCAGAACTTGGCTGTCGTTACCGGTCCTTCGCACGCCGAGGAGGTAGGACAGTGTCAGTTATCGTACCTCACCGTAGCATCGGAGGAGAGCAAAACCGCTGAAATTGTACGCGACTTGCTTGCCAACGAGTACTTCCGTTGTAGCATCTCGAACGATGTACTCGGCGTAGAGGTTGCAGCCATTATGAAGAACGTATACGCCTTGGCTGTAGGTATCGCCGTTGGTCTACGCTTTGGCGACAACTTCCTCGCAGTGCTTATTTCGTGCTGTGCAGGCGAGATGCGTCGCTTTATCGACGAGGCAGTACCTATGGAGGGCAGAGATATCAACTCGGCAGCCTATATGGGTGACCTGCTTGTTACCTGCTACTCACCACTTAGCCGTAACCGTCGTCTCGGCACGCTACTTGGTAAGGGTTGTACGGTAAAGAGTGCGCTCAACGAGATGACAATGGTGGCAGAGGGTTACTACGCTGCGGAGTGTATCCGTCGTAGTTCTATGCGTCGTAATATTGAAATGCCTATCGCAGATATGGTGTGGGAGGTGCTATACAATCACGCTTCAGCGCGTGAGGCTATGCAGGCTCTCACTCAGATACTTCACTAATAAATCATAAAAAGGTATATAATATGAAACTTATAAATTTTGAGGCAAAGCATAGTGGTGTTGTTATTACCGAGGCTATGCAGGTCGAGGCAGCACGCGCCAATGCTCTTCTACACTCTGGTGAGGGTGCAGGCAACGATTTCTTGGGTTGGGTAAACCTTCCATCATCGATCTCTGATGCAGATTTGAAGGAGATTAAGGCTGTGGCACAGAAGTTACGCGAGCGTGCAGAGGTTGTTATATGTATCGGTATCGGTGGTTCTTATCTTGGTGCTAAGGCGGTATTGGAGGCTATGTCGAACTCATTCGAGAGCCTTAAGAAGCGCCACGACAACCCTACTGTTGTCTTTGCAGGCGAGAATATCTCGGAGGACTACACCTACGAGTTGATGGATGCCGTTAAGGATTACTCTATCGCAGCCATCGTAATCTCTAAGTCGGGTACTACTACCGAGCCAGCCATCGCCTTCCGCCTTATCAAGGCAGAGATTGAGAAGCGTTATGGCAAGGCAGAGGCTGCGGAGCGTATCGTGGCTATCACAGATAAGGCTCGTGGCGCACTCAAGACCCTTGCAACACAGGAGGGCTACCCTACATTCGTCATCGAGGACAATGTTGGTGGTCGCTACTCTGTGCTTTCGCCAGTAGGCTTGTTGCCATTGGCTGTTGCGGGTGTCGATGTTGAGGCTTTTGTAGAGGGCGCACGCGATATGGAGCGTCTCACAGGCGTGGAGACACCTATCGAGCAGAACCCTGCTGCACAGTATGCTATCGTGCGTAACGAGTTGTATAAGGCAGGTAAGAAGATTGAGATTTTGGGTTCATACGAGCCTAAGTTGCAGTATATTGCCGAGTGGTGGAAGCAGTTGTATGGCGAGTCTGAGGGTAAGGAGCTTAAGGGCATCTTCCCTGCCAGCGTAACACTCACAGCAGACCTTCACTCTATGGGTCAGTATATTCAGGAGGGCGAGCGCACATTGTTCGAGACTATTATCTCGGTTAAGAACTCTAAATATGAGGTTAAGGTAGAATCTGACGAGGCTAACCTTGATGGTCTTAACTTCCTCACTGGCAAGCGTCTATCGGAGATTAACAAGATGGCAGAACTTGGTGTACGTCTTGCGCACTTGGACGGTGGTGTTCCAAACCTCGTTATCGAGATTGAGCGCATAGACGAGCGTACTATCGGTCAGTTGCTCTACTTCTTCGAGAAGGGTTGCGGTATCAGCGGTTACATCCTTGGTGTCAACCCATTCGACCAACCAGGCGTTGAGGCATACAAGAAGAATATGTTTGCCCTGCTCGACAAACCTGGCTACGAGGAGGAGTCAAAGAAGATTAAAGCGAGACTATAATCTTAAATTAGTAATGAGAAATTAGTAATTAGTAATCTTAAAAGTCTGCGACTTTTATTAGTGGGTTTAGAGGATATCAGAGTTATTGATATTCATTCTTTAATCTCACTAATTTTCCTAATAAAAAGCAACGCTTTTTAACATTACTAATTACTAATTACTCACTACTAATTAAAACAATAGGTGTTTCCATCGCGGAAACACCTATTTTTTTCTGCATCTGCTATAAGCCGAGTTCTGTTCCTCCGAAGAGGCCTCTATCATTTATCTACGACTGTGGTCACCCACAGCCTCTAGCAACCTACCCCCCGACATTGGACGAGCAACCCTTAATTGTCGGTATACGCGGTCTTGCAACCCACGAGACGCACTGCCGAGGAGTATTGCTACCCTCGCGGTGGGCTCTTACCCCACCTTCTCACCCTTACCCTTGCGGGCGGTTATTTTCTTCTACGTTACTATACCCTCTCGGATATCAAGCCGTTAACTTGCGCGGTGCTCTATGTTGCTCGGACTTTCCTCCCCCACCTTGCGGTGGCAGCGATAGAGCGCAAATGCGTGGCAAAGGTAATACAAAAAATCGAAATTCAAAAACCCCTATCCAAACAAAAAAACGACCCCCGAAGGAGTCGTTTTTCGTATAGAGTTATTCAGTGATTACTGAAGAACTGGGAAACCATCAACCAATACCCAACGGTATGTACAAACTGACTCTGCTGGAGGATTTGTACCATTGTAGTGGTCAATAGCGTGATTCAAAGCCTCGATATCAGCCTCAGTAGCAGAACCTACTGCATCATAAAGGATAGCATCCTTAACACCGCTCTCAGTAGTTGGCTTATTCTTACCATAAAGTACAGTTGCACCATTCTTAACAGCAACACAACCAGCAGTATGCTGACCGTGGTCGATTTGACCAATGATACAACCCTTAGTATTACCAACAATGTTAGAGAGTGATGTACAAGCAACGATATGCATATAGGTGTTTGTGTGCTTATTATCTGCAAGTGTATAACCTGCGATACCGCCAGCAATACCATTTTTAGCAGTGATTGTTGCCTCTGGGTATGTAGTACAAGCAACGATATAGCCATCCTTGTTGTGGTGATAGTCACGTGTGTAACCAGCAATACCACCTACAAAAGAGCGACCTGTAACATCAGCGTAGTTATGACAGTTGATGATTGTTGCACCATAGTTATTACCTACGATACCACCAATGTTGGTTGAAGTACCAACAACCTTTGTATTTACGTCGTTAGAGCAGTTACGAATAATCGCAGGACCCTCAGCATAACCCTGACCCTGTGCGCCACCTACACGGCTGTAGTTGTAACCTGTCACAGAGCCTACGTTACCAGTACCATTAACTGTTGAGTTCACAACGCGAACGTTCTCGATAAGAGTATCGTCCTGAGCGCGACCTGCAACAACACCTACAGAACTTGCACCATTAACATAGGCATTGCTAAATGTAAGATTCTTTACAAAGACACCATCAAACATAAAGCCGATGAAACCAGTATAGTTTGAAGTAGTGTTGATGATTAGGCCAGAGATTGTCTTACCACAACCATCAACCCAACCAGTATAGGCATCCTCTAATGCAGCGATTGTATTACATACAGGAATCCAGTTGCTACCAGATGGCACACCGTCAGTGAATGTGATATCCTCGTCTGTGAATACATATGTCTCCTTAGCAGGGTCTGCCACGATAGTCTTAGCAGGCATAACGATGTTTGACATAATCTCAAGACCATATGCCTTCTTGTTGAAAGTATCAGGATCATAACCTACAAGATCATCAAATGCAGAGATACCACCGTTCTCTACGATGTATGCCCACTGGAGAAGACCCTCTGCAGTATATACCTCAGCGTGGTCTACGAATAGGTCGAAGTTCTTCTTTGCAACTACCTCGTACCAGTCGCCATCAGCAACACCCCAGTAGCCGTTAGCGCAGAAGTCCATTGCTGGAGCCTCTGAGTGGCTCTCAGATGGGTTGTACTTGTAGAAGCGACCGCCAGAGATCTCGATAAGACCATCCTTCTTCTTGTCATCAATAAAGTTGATAGTATAGCGGTGATCACCGTTGTACTCAGCAGCCTTGAACTCACCACCAGTGATGTTGATCTCACCACCATTTGACTGGAAGAGTGTGCAAGACTCTGTCACAAAAGTACCCTCAAAGATATTAAGCACACCACCCTCGTTTACAGAAGCGATGTAACCATCAGCCACTACGCTACCCTCACCTACGAAGGTCAACGATGCACCATCCTCAATACGAGTCATAATAGCATACTCACCAGTACCCTCCTTATCAGTTGGGATATCGTAAGTAAGAGTATGACCGTTTAGACGGATAACAGCGTCACCAGTTACAAGTGCCAAAGCATTGTCATCCAACCAAGTACGACCAGTGATTGTAAGATCCTCCTTCAAGTCGTATACACCACCATTGATCAAGGTCTCAAGAAGAATACGCTCCTGTGACTTACCAAGATCATCTGTAGCGAAGTTATCATCGATAGATACGTTGATATCAGTAGAAGTAGTCAATACGTTACCAATGATAGTAGTAAGGAAGTTACGCTGTACTGGAATATCAGTGTGGAATGGAGTAGTCTTGATAGGGTTGTTCATAGCCACATCATCGAATACTGTCATTGTGAACTGAATAGATGACTGAACATCAGTTGCAAGGATATAATCAGTGAACAATGTCATATGAGTGTGACGCTCAACACCAGTCTCGCTAGGAGCAGTCATTGCATCGTAGCCCTCAGTATAAAGGTGGTTATCAAGGTTCTCCTTATTGATATCAGCGTAGATATACTCGTACTCTGTAGTTACAGACGCAGTAGCAATAGTACCGTTGATAGCGTTGAAACCTACAAGGTGTGGTGCAGTATAAGCAACGCGTACCGCACGTGGCTCAACGTTAAGGTTAAGCTCGTTAAGGTCAGTTGCTACAACACGCACCTTACCATAAGGACGCTTCAAAACGATAGGCTCTGCGGTGTTCTTTACGTTGTTGTTTGGAGTGTAATCCAAAGTTGCAAAGTAAGCATCTGCCAACTCATCGTTGATAGCATCTGCCTTGATAGTGATATCACCAAGGGTTGCACCGATGGTGTGACGCAAACCGATCTCTGCCTGAGCATCAACTGTAGGAACATTTGTAGCACCCTGCGCTACGAAGTCAGCGAATACTACAAAGTGGTAGTCACGCTGTGGAGCAAGACGAACCTCGAACTTTACAGGCTCATACTTGTCTACGATAATAACCTGACGATCCTTGATAGGAGTAGCATTGGCGTAGTCACCTGCAACGTCATAAACCTCCAAGATGTAACGAAGGTCAACCTCCGCCCACTCTGCGTCTGACAAATAGTCAATAGCACCATAAGCACTGTCGTGACCAGCATAAGCATCGCCATCCGCACGTGTTGCACCCAACTCTGGAGCAGATACCTCAAGCTTGAAATCTACCTCGCCACCAACGTTACCCTCTGGTGCGAAGTCACGCTGACAAGATGCCAAACCTAGCACCAAAGCAGCAATTGCAAAAAACTTAGTTCTCATATTATCCTAAATATTTAGGGTAAATGAGCCTGTCTAACTCTCGTTAGGCAGGCCCATACCTAAGTTTATATTAGTTTGTTAACTAAAAGGTGGATTATAGAGCAGAAACCTCCCAGTTTGCACCATTCTTAACAGCCTGGTAACCCTCAGCAACCCAAGTAGTAGGATCGAAGTTGAAAGTACCACCCTTGATGATAACCTGACCGCCGTTTGATGTTACAACCTTGTTGTTTGAAGCTACGCCACCGAACTTACCACCCTCTACAACGATAGTTGCAGCATTTGCCCAGAAGAATGAGTTCTTGGCTCTGTCATTTGTGAAAGTACCATCCTTAACAGTGATAGTTGAACCGCTTTGTGCGCAGAAGATGTAGCGTGATGTACGCTCTGGCTTGTGGTTGATAGTACCATTCTCAAATACAACGTTAGCGTTCTCGCCTGCATAGATACCAGCGCGAGTGAAGTAAGCGTTCTTGATGTTTACATCGTACTCACCATAAATCTCAAGAGCATACCAAGTTGAGCTTGTATTTGAACCTGCATTGAACTCGTTGTTGGCGAAATCGATTGTTACATCGCGCTCAACCTCAACACCAAGACCACTCATTTTAATAGCAGACTCAGCTATAACCTCAGGGCTGTTTGTACTGTTAATAGCAGCATCGAATGCAGAGAATGAAGAAACACCACCATAGAATGCGCGTGCCTCCTCAGCGTTCTGCAAACGGAATGTACCTACTGGGTTCTGTGGATCAACACCCTCCTCATACTCGTTAGAGCAGAATGCGATCTCATACACATTACCCTTCAAAACGTTATTCTCGCCCAAGAACTCAACATCAACATTGCAAGCCTCGTTGTTCATCTTGCGAATAGTAACAGGGATGTAAGCCTCGATATTTGCATTCTCAATAGTAGCAGCTACAGTGCGAGTCTTCTCACCGTCAAGACGGATACCGTAACCCTTAGCAGAGATCTCAGCATTCTTGATAGTAGCCTTTGCCATATTACCCAAAGAGATACCGTTCTTACAGTTCTCAACCTTTACATTCTCAATAACAGTCTCATTGTCTGTGCTCTGGAACTGAGCAAGAGTGTGAATGTTCTTTGCAGAAGAGTTCTTAACTACTGCGTTGTAAGTTGTAAGAAGCTTAATACCAACTACAGTCTCATTGTATGCCTCAGACTTGAATGTACAACCGTCAACAGTGATGTTGTGTGAGTAGTTGTAACGGTTGTTAATCTTGGTAGGAGCACTGATAAATGTAATATCATTCTTCTCAGTCTCGAAGTTGATACCCTCAAGAAGAACAGTCTCAGCACCATCGAAACGAGCGTCACCATTGATTGTAATAGTACCGTCGAACTTGTAGCCACAACCACTGATAACAACGTTTACACCCTCCTTCTGAAGAATAGTGACATCACCCTTGATATCAGCACCGAATAGAATCAACTGACCATCTACAAGATTGTCAAGAGCCTCCTGAAGCTGCTCAGCGTTGCCAACGAATACGATATCTGGGTTGTAGAAACCATCGAAGTTATCGTCGATAGATACGTTGACATCAGTAGCAGTTGTCAATACGTTACCAATGATAGTAGTAAGGAAGTTACGCTGTACTGGGATCTGAGTGTAGAAAGGAGTAGTCTTGATAGGCTGTGCACCCTCGATATCGTTAACATCAACATCGTATACAGACATAGTGAACTGGATAGCACCCTGAACATCCTCAGCAAGGATATAGTCAGTGAACAATGTCATATGAGTGTGACGCTCAACACCAGTCTTGCTAGTAGCAGTCAATGCATCGTAACCCTCAGTGTAAAGGTGCTGTGAAAGACCACCCTCAGCAACGTTCTTGTGCAACTCAGCGTAGCCATAATCGTAGAACTCCTGAACGTACTCACCAGAGATCTTACCATTTACAGCGTTGAATGCGTTAGCGTGGTAAGCATTGTAAGCAACGCGTACTGCGCGAGGCTCAACGTTAAGGTTAAGCTCGTCAAGGTCAGTTGCTACAACACGTACCTTACCATAAGGACGCTTCAAAATGATAGGCTCTGCAGTGTTCTTTACGTTGTTGTTTGGAGTGTAGTCCAAAGTTGCAAAGTAAGCATCAGCGTACTCATCGTTGATAGCATCTGCCTTGATAGTGATGTCACCAAGGGTTGCACCGATGGTGTGACGCAAACCGATCTCTGCCTGAGCATCAACTGTAGGAACATTTGTAGCACCCTCCGCTACGAAGTCAGCGAATACTACGAAGTGGTAGTCACGCTGTGGAGCAAGACGAACCTCGAACTTTACAGGCTCATACTTGTCTACGATAATAACCTGACGATCCTTGATAGGAGTAGCGTTTGTGTAGTCTGCTTCTACATCGTAAACCTCCAAGATGTAACGAAGGTCAACATTCGCCCACTCTGCGTCTGACAAATAGTCAATAGCACCATAAGCACTGTCGTGACCAGCATAAGCATCACCATCCGCACGTGTTGCACCCAACTCTGGAGCAGATACCTCAAGTCTGAAATCTACCTCGCCACCAACGTTACCCTCTGGTGCGAAGTCACGCTGACAAGATGCCAAACCTAGCACCAAAGCAGCGATTGCAAAAATTCTTGCCTTCATAAGCATTAAAAATTAATTAGTAAAATATAATTGTTTGACTTTGTTTTCGTCCACCATAGCACAAAAGTCGACAAAACCCCGAAGCCTTCTGACTCCAGTATCAATTTTCGCGCACACGATGCTACGTAGCAACAGACCACGCAACACTCTATCACACAGCAAATTGCAAATCTAAAGGCTATTATCCCCTATAGAATCAGCTATTTTGCATCGAAAACTTATGGCAAATATATATAATTTTTTTCCATCGCCAAAGAAAATTTGTAATTTTTTTAGGTCAATTTTTACCCCCCCCACAAATTTTGACCATTTTTCAGGATGTTTTGAACATATAAATCAACTGCTAAAAAAGAACAGAACAAAACCGTTAAAGGCGAAAACCGAAAGGCCAAAAGTAACAGGAAATGTATGCATAGCATAAACATAGGATGTAAACCTAAAAGTAAAGTGCGGCTAAGGAAACTGAAAACTGAAAACTGAAAGGTGGAAAGTATGGTGTCTGCGACGCATAAGTTTTATTTGCGCAGAAGATGGGGATGCTGGGGAGTATGGGTAGAGTGGGTATTATGGGGAAGCGCGAGCATCATTAAACTACAATGCAGTGCAAAGCGCAGAATAGCGACAACGCGGACTAACGCACGACCTCATCCCCACTATCCCCAGAATACCCAGGTTCCCCAGTTTCCCCACAGCGTAGCTGTCGCTTGGCACAAGCGAAACAGACACAAACATTCCGGGTAGCACACCCCAATTTCTTGTCAGAAGGGGTTAGATTTGGCTCTGACACGAAAACTGGCGGATGGGACATACTTTGCGTATTTCCCATTCGCCAGTTTGACTGAAGAGTCAAAGATGACCCCTTATCACAAGAAATTACTTTACCTCCTCAAACTCCACATCCTCAGGCTGCGCCTGCTGCTGCTCGGCACCTGGGTTAGCACCCTGTGCGCCCTGAGCCTGCTGCGCCTGCTGCTGTGCGTAGATATCCTGTGAGGCAGCCTGCCAAGCAGCGTTAAGAGCCTCGATAGCAGTGTCGATAGCTGCGATATCCTTAGCAGCGTGAGCCTCCTTAAGCTTAGCAAGCGCGCCCTCGATAGCAGACTTCTTATCTGCTGGGAGCTTGTCACCGTACTCCTTAAGGTTCTTCTCAGAGGCGAAGATGTTAGAATCTGCCATATTAATCTTCTCGATACGCTCCTTATCAGCCTTATCCTTAGCCTCGTTAGCCTTAGCCTCGTCGCGCATACGCTGAATCTCGGCATCGGTCAAACCGCTTGAAGCCTCGATGCGGATCTTCTGCTCCTTGCCTGTACCGAGGTCCTTGGCAGAGACATTAAGGATACCGTTAGCATCGATATCGAAGGTAACCTCAATCTGTGGCACACCGCGTGGAGCTGCTGGGATACCGTCGAGGTTGAACTGACCGATAGACTTGTTATCGGCAGCCATAGCGCGTTCACCCTGGCATACATTAATAGTTACAGATGGCTGATTATCAGCAGCTGTAGAGAATACCTGTGTCTTGCGTGTAGGGATAGTGGTATTAGCATCGATAAGGCGTGTCATAACACCACCCAAGGTCTCGATACCGAGTGAAAGTGGAGTAACGTCGAGAAGAAGGACATCCTTAACCTCACCAGTGAGGACACCACCCTGGATAGCAGCACCTACAGCCACAACCTCATCAGGGTTTACAGAACGGTTAGGTGTCTTGCCGAAGAACTCCTCAACAACACGCTGGATGGCTGGGATACGTGTAGAACCACCTACAAGGATAACCTCGTCGATCTGGCTTGCCTGCAAACCTGCGTCGCGCAATGCTGTACGACAAGGCTCGATAGTCTTCTGTACAAGGTGGTCGCACAACTGCTCGAACTTGGCACGTGTAAGTGTCATCACAAGGTGCTGTGGGATACCGTTAACAGGCATAATGTATGGGAGGTTGATGTCGGTTGTCATAGCCGATGAAAGCTCAATCTTTGCCTTCTCTGCAGCCTCCTTCAAACGCTGCAAGGCCATAGGATCCTGGCGCAAATCGATCTGATGCTCAGCCTTGAACGCCTCTGCCATATAGTCGATCAAAACGTGGTCGAAGTCATCACCACCAAGGTGTGTATCACCATTTGTAGACTTAACCTCGAATACGCCATCACCCAACTCAAGGATAGAGATATCGAAAGTACCACCACCAAGGTCATATACCGCAATCTTCATATCGTCCTGCTTCTTGTCAAGACCGTATGCCAACGCTGCCGCAGTAGGCTCGTTGATGATACGACGTACCTTCAAACCTGCAATCTCACCAGCCTCCTTGGTAGCCTGACGCTGTGAGTCAGAGAAGTATGCAGGAACGGTGATAACAGCCTCTGTAACCTCCTGACCAAGGTAGTCCTCGGCAGTCTTCTTCATCTTCTGAAGGATGATAGCAGAGATCTCCTGTGGAGTGTACTGGCGGTTGTCAATCTCAACACGTGGAGTGTTGTTGTCGCCCTTAACGATAGTATATGGCGCACGTGCAATATCTGAAGTCACAGCATCGTAACGCTCACCCATAAAACGCTTGATAGAGAAGACTGTACGCTTAGGGTTAGTGATAGCCTGACGCTTTGCAGGATCGCCCACCTTACGCTCGCCATCGTTAGTAAATGCCACTACAGATGGGGTTGTACGATGACCCTCTGCGTTAGGAATAACAACAGGCTCGTTACCCTCCATTACAGCCACACACGAGTTGGTTGTACCCAAATCAATACCAATAATCTTGCTCATAGTTCTAAAATTTTATATTTGTTAATAATTTCTCTCTTCTGTCTGTGCGACGTTTTTCCGTCGTTACGATTTGATGCCAAACAAACGTAGTGCCAAACAAAAAAATGCGCCAAAAGTGACGCACTTATTCCTATTTGTATGACAAACTGCCATACCAAACCATCTCCAACTGACATTTTGTCAGCACAAAACAGACAAGTAAACTGAAAAGTGAAAACTGACAACTGAAAAGTGTGGTGTCTGCGACGCATATTTATAAAACTCGCGCGAAGCGCACCATACTTTTCACTTTTCACCTTTCACTTTTCACTTTACTTAGTACTCTCTTGCCCCAAAAATTGCCGTACCGATACGTACCATCGTTGAACCATACTCCAATGCCAACGGATAGTCGTCAGACATACCTATTGAGAGGGTGTCGAACGCCTCGCCAAAGCGTGGTTTTAAGTTCTCAAAAATATCCTTAATACGCTGAAAATCTCCGCGCACAACGCTCTCATTATCAGTATTTGACGCGATAGTCATAACACCGCGAACACGAACGTGCGACATACCCTTCAAAGCATCCGTTGCGAGGTAGTCGTATAACTCCTGCTCGGACCATCCCGATTTTGTCTCCTCCTGCGCCACGTGAACCTCTAGAAGGATATCTATCGTGCGGTTAAGTTTCGCAGCCTGCTTCTCAATCTCCTCGATAAGTCGTGCCGAATCTACAGAGGCTATAAGCGATACGAAGGGTGCAATCATCTTCACCTTATTAGTTTGCAGATGCCCAATCATTGTCCACACAATATCCTTTGGCAACACCTCCGCCTTTGCCACCATCTCCTGTGGTCGGCTCTCGCCAAAGATGCGCTGACCTGCATCGTAGGCCTCTTGCAGACGCTCCGCAGGATGAAATTTCGACACCGCAACAAGTTGAACACCCGCAGGCAAAGTTTCCAATATTCTCTCTAATCGCTCCTTGATAGTCATAGTTATTATCGTATTTTGCCTACAAAAATAGTAAATTACATTAAATATAAGTAGTATTTCAAAATAAATTATTAACTTTGGAAGATTTTACGAACTAATGTATAATTAAATAACCTAAAACAAATTATGAACAGACTATTCAAAGTTGTTGCCCTTGTGGGCGCGTTTTTCGCAGGCATCGCAACAGCGGATGCTTGTACGAACTTTATCGTAACACGCGGAGCCTCTACTGATGGTTCGAATATGGTGACCTACGCCGCTGACTCTCACGGTCTCTATGGCTCACTATATCAGTATATTCCAGGTAAGTTCACCGAGTGGATGGATGTAACCGAGTGGGATACTGGTCGCTATATCGGCAAGATCAAGCAGGCTCCTGTAACATACCGCACACTTGGTAACTCTAATGAGCATTCGCTCTTTATCACCGAGACTACATTTGGTGGTCGCCCAGAGTTGGAGGATCCAAATGGTGGCATCGACTATGGCTCACTTATCTACATCACTTTGCAGCGCGCCAAGACTGCTCGTGAGGCTATCGACATCATCGTAGACCTTGCTAACACCTACGGCTACTGCTCATCAGGCGAGTCATTCTCGCTTATCGACCAGAAGGAGGCGTGGATTATGGAGCTTATCGGCAAGGGTCCAGAGGATAAGGGCATCGTGTGGGTAGCACGTCGTATTCCTGATGGCTATGTATCAGCTCACGCTAATCAGGCTCGTATCACTACATTCCCTTGGGACGACCCAGAGAACTGTATCTACGCTCCAGATGTAGCAGATGTAGCTCGTAAGTTCGGTTGGTTTGAGGGTGAGAACAAGGATTTCAGCTTTGCTGATGCATACGCTCCACTCGATTTCGGTGCTATGCGTGGTTGCGAGGCTCGCGTATGGGCATTCTTCCGCACTGTAGCTGACGATATGGATCAGTATGAGGACTATGCTATGGGTCACAACCCTAACAACCGTATGCCATTGTGGGTTATGCCACGCGAGAAGGTGTCGCCAAAACTCCTTATGGATTGTATGCGCGACCACTACGAGGGTACAAAGATGGATATGACAACAGATATCGGTGCTGGTGGCGAGGGTTGCCCATACCGCTGGCGTCCTATGTACTTCGAGGTTGATGGCGTGGAGTACTGCAATGAGCGCGCTACAGCAACTCAGCAGACTGGCTTCTGGCTTGTAGGTCAGGCACGTCCTGAGAAGGTAGGTATCCTCTGGTTTGGTACAGATGATGCAGCGACATCTCCATTGACCCCTATCTATGTTAACTCTTTGGAGGTTCCAGAGGCACTTCGCGAGGGTAATGGCTCAATGTTGGAGTATTCAGATACTGCTATGTTCTGGGTTACTAATCGTGTTGCGCAGTTCGCATACCTACGCTACAACATCGTGGGCAAGCACGTACGCGAGGAGGTAGATGCTTGGGAGAATGCTATGATTGAGATAGTTAATGCTATGGATACTGCAATTGCAAATATCTCTAACAGCAAGAAGGCTCGCAAGGTTGCTACAAACTTCACCGTTGATATTGCACAGACACTCTTCGACAAGTGGGTTGATCTTGACAAGTACCTTATGGTTAAGTATATCGACGGTAATGTTAAGGGCGAGGAGAACGGCAAGTTCATCGACAATGGCAACGGCAAGGATATCCCAGGTAAGATTCTACAGCCAGGTTACACCGAGAACTGGAAGCGTGCTGTAGCGGCAGACAAAGGTGAGATTTTGAAGGTTGTAAAGTAAAATATTTCGATTATGGACAACAGATATGATATTATCGTTATAGGTGCAGGCCCTGGAGGTTATGTTGCCGCTATTCGTGCTGCACAGTGTGGTAAGCGCGTGGCTATCGTAGAGAAAGCCGATGCTGGTGGCGTATGTCTAAACTGGGGTTGTATCCCTACCAAGGCTCTTGTACGTTCAGCACAGGTCTACGCAGACTGTAAGGCTGCAGCGACATATGGTGTTGCCATCGAGGGCGAGGTAAAGCCCGACTGGACAAAGATGGTAGAGCGCGAGCGTATGGTTGCCACAACGATGAACAAAGGTGTGCAGTTCCTTCTTAAGAAGAACAACATCGACGTTATCGCAGGCTACGGTCGCCTCAAGGCATCTGACACCGTAGAGGTCGAGGGCGCAGACTACGAGGCTGACTACATCATCCTCGCTACTGGCGCACGTCCTCGTGTTATGCCATTTATGCCTGTTGACGGCAAGCATATCATCTCTTCTAAAGAGGCGTTGGTATTGCCAGAGTTGCCAGAGTCTATGGTTGTCGTAGGCTCGGGTGCTATCGGCTCGGAGTTCGCATATATCTATGCTACATTGGGCGTTAAGGTTACTATCATCGAGTATATGCCACAGATTATGCCTTTGGAGGACGAGGATACTGCCAAGGCTATGGAGCGTGCCTTCCGCAAACTACGCGCTACCGTTATGACCTCGACTACCGTTAAGCAGGTAAGCGTTAACGACGAGGGCAAGTGCGTTATCGACATCGAGGGCAAGAAGGGCGCACAGACTATCGAGGCAGACATCGTACTCTCGGCTGTAGGTATCAAGTCTAATATCGAGGATATGGGTCTTGAGGAGCTTGGCATCGAGATCGAGCGCGACAAGATTAAGGTTGACGAGCATTTCAAGACAACGATTGACGGCGTATATGCTATCGGTGATATCATCGCAACACCTGCCCTTGCTCACGTTGCCTCTACCGAGGCTATCCACTGCGTGGAGCATATCTGCGGTCTCAACCCAGAGCCTATCGACTACACGACTATCCCATCGTGCATCTTCACCTCTCCAGAGGTGGCATCGGTAGGTATGACCGAGGCACAGGTACAGGCTCAGGGCATCGAGTATAAGGTGGGTAAGTTCCCTTATACCGCATCTGGTAAGGCTACGGCTGCGGGCGAGCGTGACGGCTTCGTAAAACTTATCTTCGATAAGGAGGAGAAGTTGCTTGGCGCACACTTCGTAGGTCATAACGTTACTGAGATGATTGGCGAGCCTACATTGGCAAAGGTGTTGGGCGTAAATGCTCACCGCATTGCACGCACTATCCACGCACATCCATCTATGCACGAGGCTGTTATGGAGGCTGCGGAGGATGCTTTGGGTTGCGCAATTCATATGTAATATATAACGGTATTTAAGGGTTATTAAGGGTTATTAACGGTTACTAAGGGTGATTAAGGGTTTATTATAACTCTGTCCCCTAACAACCACTAATAACCCTTAATATCCCTTAATTACCTCTATTAAAAGCACTTTTCACTTTATTAGATGCGCTACTTTATTGAACTGCAATACGACGGTACAGCATACTTCGGTTGGCAACGCCAGCCCGATGCTATGACTGTGGAGGGTACTATCGAGGAGAAACTATCGATGCTACTGCGTGTGCCTACCGAGATTGTTGGTGCAGGTCGCACCGATACGGGTGTTAACGCCTCATTCTATACTGCACACTTCGATAGCGACAAGCAGATAGATTGTGCGCAACTATGCTATAAATTAAATAAGGTATTGCCCGTCGATATCGCCATTATACGCATCTACGAGGTAGAGCCTACGCTACACGCACGCTTCGATGCCATAGAGAGGGAGTATACCTATTTCCTCACACCTCACAAGTCACCATTCCGTCGCTACTCGGCTTGGCACTTTACGGCAGATATAGACGTAGTGAGGATGAACGAGGCCGCACGCAAACTACTCGAATATGAGGACTTTACGTCGTTTGCCAAACTAAACTCAAATAATAAGACCAACATATGCCATATCAGTCACGCAGAGTGGGTTGTGGAGAGCGATGGCACCCTACGCTTCACTATCCGTGCCAACCGTTTTCTACGAAATATGGTACGCGCCATCGTTGGCACATTGGTCGATGTGGGTCGCGGTAAGTATAGCGTCGCAGAGTTCGAGGATATAATCCTCTCGAAGGATCTATCGCGTTGCAGTGCTGGCGCACCTGCTTGTGGACTTTTTCTTTCGGGAGTGAAGTATTGAAAGTGAAAACTGAAAACTGAAAACTGAACTTTGCGATTAAGGTGAGAGCAGATCAAATCTATTTGTTCTGCCGAACCGTAGCAAAGTCGAGGCATTACGAAGTTTTGCCTCAAAAGTACGGTGCGCTTCGCGCGAGATTTATAAAAGGGCAATACCAAAGGGACCAAAGAGTCCTAAAGCGGACCAAAGGGGATAAGCAACCCGCACTCCCCTTTCTGCCTTTTTACACCCCTTTCTGCCCTTTTTGCAAGTAAAGCGTCCTTATCTCGAGAAATTAATTTCTTGTCAGAAGGGGTTAGATTTGGTGCATCGCAAAAGAAACCACTCAGGGATAGTAGTTGACCTACAGCCCTGAGTGGTTTACTTTTTGGGATGGGACAAAGATGTTGCCCCTTATCACAAGAAATTATAGAAATTAAATCACTTCTCCAAAGAGTGTGGCTGATGAACAACCAGTGATCTTAACCCTCACATAATCACCGATCTTAAAATCGTGACGATCGAAAACTACCATCTTGTTTTGAGATGTGCGACCCGATAACTGTGCATCGCTACGCTTAGAGGTACACTCTACAAGGATTTCGAACTCCTTGCCAATATCGCGCTTATTGCTCTCTTCGGACAACTTGTTTTGCAGGTCGATAATCTCTGTTAGACGGCGTGTCTTGACATCCTCTGGGATGTCGTCACCAAGATTACGCTGAGCGAAAGTACCTGGACGCTCGGAATACTTGAACATATAGGCAAAATCGTAGCCTACCTCGCGCATAAGCGATAGTGTCTGCTGATGCTCCTCCTCTGTCTCGTGGGCAAAGCCTGCGATAAGGTCTGTTGTGATAGCACAATCTGGCATATAGCGACGTATAGCCTCCACACGCTCCAAGTACCACTCGCGAGTGTACTTACGATTCATACGCTTAAGCATCTCGGTAGAGCCAGACTGCGCAGGGAGGTGTATAGCCTTGCAGATATTTGGCATAGATGCCATAGTCTCAAGAAGTTTGTCGCTGATATCCTTTGGATGCGATGTTGCAAAGCGCACACGAAGGAGTGGCGAGATGTCTGCCACCTGCTTAAGCAGTTCTGGAAAGTCTACATCACCGGTGCGGTATGAGTTTACGTTCTGTCCGAGTAGTGTTACCTCTCGGTACCCATTCTCGAAGAGTGTGCGAGCCTCGGCAACGATAGTCTTGGCATCACGACTGCGCTCAATGCCTCGTGTATATGGCACTACGCAGTATGAGCAGTAGTTGTTGCAACCGCGCATAATGGCGATAAAGGCACTCACACCATTTCTATCAAGACGTACTGGGGCAATCTCTGCGTATGTCTCCTCCTTTGAGAGTTCTACGTTGACACCCGTAGCACCGCCATCCACCTCACGCACGAGACGAGGCAGGTCGCGGTAAGAGTCAGGACCAGCAACGATATCTACGCCAGTGCCACCTTTGGTAAGGTCCTCCTTAAGACGCTCTGCCATACAACCGATGATACCGATTATAAGTGATGGCTTCTTCTTGCGCATATGTCGCATCTCGCTCAAGCGACCCCATATACGTTGCTCGGCATTGTCACGAATAGAACAGGTGTTAATCAACACAATATCTGCCTCCTCAAGGCTCTCTGTATATCGAAAGCCCTCCTCCTGCATAATCGACACCACAATCTCCGAGTCACCAACATTCATCTGGCAACCATAGGTCTCGATATATAATTTACGTCCACTACCAGTTAGTGGGCGAAGATTATTTATGTTAATATTCATATTCTTTACTTAAATAAGGGGCTATCCTATTTTATTTAGGACCGCCCCTATTTGTTATTGTCTTATGCGTGTGCAATAAAATTGCTTTTAAGTAGGCTATTTTGAGGAATTTACAAACAAGGTAGACGCCAAAAGAACTACTCTCGAAACAACTTTTTAGACTTGCACAATAAAATTGCTTTTAAGTAGGCTATTTTGAGGCTACTCGAAGTTTGGAAATCCGCAGTTTACTTGGGTAAATGAGGAATTTACAAACGAGGTAGACGCCAAAAGAGCCACTTAAAACAATTTTATTCAGTAGGCATACCATCCTCCTCTGGAAAAGGCTTAAATCCCTGACCAAAGGTATCGTATGCGTCGGTTACTACTACAAATGCGTGTGGGTCAAACTCCTTAATCTTCTGCTGTACGGTGCGTACCTCCTTGCGGTTTACAACGAGGAAGATCATCTCCTTATCGTTGTGGGTATACATACCCTTGGCTTTGAGATATGTACCACCGCGATTGAGGTCGTGAAGGATGTACTCGCGCATCTCCTCAGAGTGGTTCTCGCAGATGATATAGAGAAGTTTATCGCGTGAAGCACCGTCGATGGTATA
Source organism: Alistipes sp. (assembly GCA_017647625.1). Taxonomy (GTDB): domain Bacteria; phylum Bacteroidota; class Bacteroidia; order Bacteroidales; family Rikenellaceae; genus Alistipes. The sequence continues at coordinate 31,828 of JAGCKG010000171.1, forward strand.
ACCCAAAACCTTAGCATTCACGAAGATACACACTGCAGAGTATAGAGAGAGCATAACACCCTGACCTGGACCATCGATACCCACACCAAAGCCGATAACCACCAAACCGCTAAGCACGATAACGGCATCCGAAAGGAGTACGCCATTAGCGAACTTCATCTTTGCGAACTTATGGAGTAACATACCAGTGATATCAGTACCACCAGTAGCAGCGTTGTTGCGGATAACGATACCTACACCCACACCACTAAATACACCACCGATGATAGCGGCAAGCATAAGGTGTGATGATAAATCTATCTGACCACCGAGCAAAAGTGCTGGGTCAAGAGCCTCGATAGCAGCCTGGTTAGGATATACCAAGTAATCGAGGATATTCATAATACCCGGTGTTAGGAATGATGCAAAGATTGTACGACCGCCAAAGGTACCACCAAAGAGGACAAGGGCAGTACATATAAGTGGCACATCGAACATATAACCGAATGTACCTACCTGAATTGTAGGGAAGAGGTTGTGAAGCACCAATGCCAAACCGTAGATACCTCCAGGAACCAAGTTGTAAGGGTTAATAAAGACTACGAAAGCAACCGCTACGAGGAAACATCCCAAGACAATCTGAGCGATTGATGACCACCAACGCCAATCAGTTACAGACTCCTTCATAGAAGCCGACATATTGGCAAAATCCAATTTCAATTTCATAAATATGCGTTTATGTGTTTTCTAAAACAAAAGTAGGTATTTTTTTCGGAACTACAATATTTCTACCCGTTTTTTTTAACCACGTCGAGACCTATTTAGCATATTGGCATTTGTTAAAATAGGCTCTAAAAATTTTGCATTTGCTCTTTTTTTACTACCTTTGTCTTATAAGCGCAATGCTTAAATGGATACAAACTATTGAAGACTAAAGAATTAACTACTTATGGCAGGCTGGAGCGTAATGACTTGGCTGTCTATCATTGCTATTATGATAGCAGCGTATCTACTTGGCTCAATACCAAGTGCGGTGTGGATTGGTAAGAAATATTATGGCATAGATATTCGCGAACACGGTTCAAAGAATGCTGGCACAACGAATATGCTTCGAGTGTTGGGCAAGAGAGCCGCTTTACCTGTATTTATTATAGACTATTTCAAGGGTTTCTGCGCAGTGATTCTCACATCGCTTATGCGCTATGACGATGCTGTTTCAGACTCAACCCTTATCAACTTGCGTATTATCGCCACAGCATTTGTGGTGCTTGGTCACATCTTCCCAATCTTTGCTGGTTTCAAGGGCGGTAAGGGTGTTGCCACATTGCTCGGTGCTGGCACTGGTATCTACGCCCCTATCCTACTGCTTAGTTTTGGCGTGTGGTGCGTGATCTTCGCCATCTGGCACTATGTATCGCTTGCTTCTATGGTGGCAGGATGCAGTTATCCACTCTTTGTGATTATCTTCTCTACTATGACCTACGACCACGCAGCACCATTTGAGAGTGTTCCGTTTATCGTATTCTCGTGGGTGGTAGCGATACTTCTTATTTGGACACACCGCAAGAATATCGGTCGATTGAAGGATGGCACAGAGTCGAAGATATACCTCTGGGGAGGTCCTAACGACGACACTAAAAAGAGCGAAAACAACTAATATACAATGTAATATGAGACGATTTCTATTGGCAATAATAGCACTTACGCTATCAACAGCAATCTATGCGCAGAAGTTCGAAGACAACTTCAAGGATGGCACGCTACGCATAGACTACACCTTTATGGGTAATGCCACCGAGCAGTATGTGGCACTACGCGATATGTCCTATACCGACAACTGGTATGGTCGTCGCATCAATCTCGACAACGTACCTTTGCAGGGCAATGGCGACCTTACGCTACGCGATAAACAGAGCGGTAAGGTTATCTATATGACATCGTTCTCATCACTCTTTCAGGAGTGGATTACCACACCCGAGGCATTGGATGTATCCAAGAGTTTCGAGTTTACACTCCTTGTGCCTATGCCTCTAAACCCTGCTACAGCAACACTTGTCCTTCGCGACAATACTGGTAAGGAGAGCGTACACACCTACACTATCACCCCTAACGACGTGCTTATCCGCAACCGCTCGAAGCAGGAGGCACTACCTTATAAGTATATACATAAGGGTGGAGACTCGAAGGAGTGTATCGACGTTGTTATCCTTGCCGAGGGTTACAAGGCAGATGAGATGGATACATTTATGGAAGATGCTATCCTCACAAAGAAGGAGATTCTCAGTTACGAACCATTCCGCAGTCATAGCGAGAAGTTCAACTTTATCGCCGTTACCACACCATCGTTGGATACCAACGTCAGCGTACCACAGGCTGACGATTGGCGCGATACGGCTGTAAGTTCCAACTTTATGACCTTCTATATGGCGCGCTACCTAACATCGGGCAACGTATATGATATGTACGACTTGGTGACCAATATCCCTTGCGAGCACTTTATCATCCTTGCAAATACAGGTACATATGGTGGTGGCGGTATCTACAACTCATATACCCTAACCACAGCACACCATAAGGACTTCCGCCCTGTTGTTGTTCACGAGTTCGGACACTCGTTTGCAGGTCTTGGCGATGAGTACTTCTACGATAATGCCGATGATAACGATAATATGCACTCGCTCAAGCACGAGCCTTGGGAGCCAAATATCACAACCTTGGTAGATTTCGAGTCGAAGTGGGCAGATATGCTTCCAGAGGGTATCGAGGTACCAACAACCGTAACCCCAGAGCGCACTGCCAACTACACTGTAGGTCTCTACGAGGGTGGTGGCTATCTCTCAAAGGGCATCTATCGTCCTACGGATGTATGCCGTATGCGCAACAACACAGCCGAGCGTTTCTGCCCTGTCTGTGAGCGCGCTATCGAGCGAGTTATCCTCCATCAGGCAGAGTAAAACACTCCTATATGCTACAACAAGCGACAGCGTTTTGCTGTCGCTTGTTTTTCTTTTGGCGTTATTGTTGTAATAAGTCGCAATATATAAATCCTTAAAACGAAAGATTATGACACTAAGAACTATTGCGGCATCATTGCTTACAATTACAGAGTTGCCATACGCCTACGATGCGTTGGAGCCATATATCTCTGCCGAGACAATGCACTTCCACCACGACAAGCACTACGCGGGTTATGTTACCAAACTGGGCGAACTAACGGAGGGTACACGATATCGAGGTATGCCGTTGGAGGAGGTAATAACGTGTAGCGATGGTGCTATATTCAACAATGCATCGCAGGCGTGGAACCACGTCTTCTACTTCGAGAGCCTATCGCCACGCGCCAAGCACCACCCTACGGGGGAGTTGCGACGCGCTATAGATGAGCAGTTTGGCTCGGTAGATGAACTAAAGAGACGTATGACGGCTATGGCGACAACACTCTTTGGCTCGGGTTGGGTGTGGCTCGCTACGGATAGCGACGGCAAGTTGTATATCCTCTCCAAGCCTAATGCTGGCACACCGCTAACAGATGGACTAATACCGTTGCTCTGCATCGACGTGTGGGAACACGCCTACTATATAGACTACCGCAATGCGAGAAAGGATGCCGTAGAGAAGTTGTGGCACGTTGTCGACTGGTCGGTCATCGAGGCAAGGTATGATAATGTGGTGATTTAGAGAAAGTCAAATAGTTAAAAGCGGAGTAAAGGGGACTAAAACGGACTAAAGGGGTAGTTTTCTGCGCCTAATACCAAAGGGACCAAAGAGTCCTAAAGCGGACAAAAGGGAGCAAAAATAATTAGTAATTAGTAGTGAGTAATTAGTAATGGTTAAAAGTCTGCGACTTTTTGCGCAGAAGATGGGGATGCTGGGGAGTATGGGTAGAGTGGGGATTATGGGGAAGCGCGAGCATCATTAAACTACAATGCAATGCAAAGCGCAGAATAGCGACAACGC
>JAGCKG010000172.1 GCA_017647625.1 Alistipes sp.
ATTGCCTATTTCAGTGTGCAACTGACCAACTAAAAAAGGAGCATCTATCCCACTCAACAGTTCCTTGGCTTGTGCATAGGCAATCATTGCCTGTGTGTCGTTACCTTGATTCTGATAGATTCGCCCCTGAAGATAGTATGTCTGAAACTTCTCTGTTGCCGAGCCATTATCCTCGTAATAGTCAATGGCGGGTTGCAATACATTGAAGTCAGTCTTATCGACGTAGTTCTTATCCAATGCCATAGATAGCAACAAGGCGTGTTTTGCTCGCTCCTCTTTGCTCGACAACTCCGAGATGTCAATCTGCTCAAGCACAATCAATGCACTATCGGGATGCTCTACAATATATGATTCAACATTAGATAATGTATTCCAATGCTCCGAGTGACGATTGCAAGAAACAAAGGTTAAGGCAAATGCAAGTATAAATAGTAGTCGTTTCATCCAAAAATCGTTGTTTACAACACAAAGATAACTTATATTTTTCGTCGCACAAAAAAAACAACCACCATAATGTCTTACACCATGGTGGCTGTCAATATGAAGATTGTTTTACGTATGTAGGAACGCATAGAAACGGGGTCGGTGCATTTTTGGTGCAACTTTTTGGTACAAAAAAACCTACAAGGTTGATGTTCAACTCCCTGTAGGTTACTTCGAGCGGAGAGGGAGGGATTGGCTACTACGCTCCCGTTGGTCGCTCCGCTTAACGCCTTTCCCTTCTGCTCGCCGCAGGGATTCGAACGGCTTTAGCCGTAGAGCCGATACCACATAGCGCAGACGCAGTCGAGCAATAAACCCACTACTATCGGCTCAACCCCCTATTATGTGAGCAATGACTCACTATACAAAAAAGCAGAACACGCCGCAAGGCGTGTGTTTTTGGGGCTGATGGCGAGAGCTTGCTCTCAGACATAAAGACACAAAAAACAGAACGGATGACTTGCGTCATCCGTTCTGCTTTGTGGTCTGCGGAGAGGGAGGGATTCGAACCCCCGGAGCCTCGCAGCTCAACGGTTTTCAAGACCGCCGCAATCGACCACTCTGCCACCTCTCCAAAGGACAAAAGTATAGCATATTTTTGTAACCACCAAATATTTTTGCAAATATTTTTAAAAAAATTTACATCTATTTTATAAGTAATTATACATCAGTGTTTTACATTTTGCTACGTTTTTGTTATTTTTAGTGGATTATCGGTCGAAAGAGTGTAATTTCACCAAATTCCCTAAAAACAGCAGAGGCTGTCGTCAATACAATCGGACAGCCTCTGGCGTTAAAAATTGGTGTATAACCCCTATTTCTTAGGTATAGAGGAAGCCTTAACCTTAAAGAAGTTCATCGATGAGTTAGCATCGAGCAGGCGGTAGTCGTAGTAATTACTCCAGCCTGCAGGGCGATCCTTAATCTCGCAGTCCTCCTCGGTATCGTTATCCACATATGGGCTAATCATACTATGCCAGCCCTTAATACGCGCGATAGAGTGTGTATAGTAGAAGAGGTCATTAGCAGGATCGCAGAGCTCGTTAAGGGCATCTACATATATCTTGCGGTACTCATCAATCTGCAAAATCTTTCCTATAAGAGGTCGATTATTCGTATCGCCCCAGTTGAGTGGGTCGTGGCGACCAGAGTCGCTGATAGCACCACAATGGGTAGATGTGCCGAGCGTATTATCATAGTCGAACGGTATAAAGAAGAACTTGTAGTCGTTCTTATCCGACGAGTTGAAGTAGATATAGTAGTTATTGGAGTTATTCCAATAGTCATCCCACATTCCCACAATGACATTTACCGCATAGGTACGCAACAAAAGTTCCACATCGCAGACCTTTGCGATCCAGTTTTTAAACTCATCGCCCTGAAGTTTTGTGAGGTTACGCGAGAACTCTATAAGTTGCTCTTTGGCAGCATTAAAATTCTCGATATTACTCTTTAACTCATAGGTATATGTAGCACCCGAATCATCATCGAAATGAATATTAGCATTGCGAACATCGTTATAGTTCAAGTTCGCGGGATAACTACACTTCCAGAGGTTATGCTTATGGTCGCCAAATAGATCCTTACGCTTCTTAACGAACTTATCATCAATAGCCTCTATCATCTCATATACGCCATAATACGCGGGTTTAGAGTCTCCCTCGACGTGTATCCACAGACGGCAATACGAACTATATGCTGCGGTCCAGATGCCGAAACGACGGAAGAGATCGTAGCAGTACAACTCTCGACAATAGGCTCTATCATCCTTATGCCACTTGAGGTATATCTTACGCACGTTATGCAACTCGTGGGCATCATCCTTTTGGAACTTACGAAGATTGAGCATAAAGTGGCAATGGTGCCAATCGGAGTTGTTGCGCTTATGTTTCTCACCACCATTACCCTCTGGGCGACGACGCGAGGTGTTACCTCGAAGGCGTAGTCCTGCGTCGGCAAAGGTGTGTTTCTCGCCCTTAGACTCGAACTCGGCATCGCAGTGTATATAGTGGTTGGTCTGGGAGTCACGATCGTACTCCATAAGTAGTTCGTTCCACTGATCCTCCGTAACGCTGATATGAATCTCTGGCAACACGCTCATATCAAACACCCAGTCCAACTCGCCCTCTGCCCACGAAGTATCGGGAAGCGGTGTACTACCGCCATTAGAGCCTGTATTATCATCGTTAGGGTCATCGGTGTCATCGCCAGGCTCTGAGCCTTCATCACCGGGCTTCTCATCGCCACCTACGGGTTTCTCCGTCCAGTTATCGCCACCACCATTGCCCGTAGTGTCATCAACATCGCCAAGAGGCTCATCCACAACACAACCAACAAGCATCAGTGCCACGACAACAAACAATGCAAGTAGGCTACGGAAATTAAATTTTATCATACTTTTAAATAGTTATCGCCAAGTTCTACACTCCTAATCACAGTTGCGCACAAGACCATACTCGACAGTCCTGTGCGACAACCTCTATACTACATTTTTCAATTACTCTGCACTGATGATTCTATCTCGGTAGCTACTCCAGCCCTTTGTTCGCTGATACTCCTTAACAGAGGTCTTAGGAACGTAGATTGTAAATGTCGATGGACAGCCAACGAACACCTCGCTACCCAACATTGGAGGTGTCACAGCGTTGCTGTACACGATATTTAGATTGCTACAACCATTGAATGCCTTATGGTTGATTCGCTCCATATTAGTACCCATAATCGCTGATACAAGTGATGTACAAGCCTCGAAGGCTGACTCACCAAGTATTGTTACGCTATTAGGGATATTGACAACCTTAAGTTTGCTACAACCATTAAAGGCACTCTTACCTACGATTGCTACATTCGCGCCTATAGCCACGTTCTCGATAGTCGCGCAACCCGCAAAGGCGTAGTCGCCAATAGTTGTAACGCCCTCACCAATAACCACATCACTGAACTGCGTACCGTAGAAGAGACCCTTTGTTGCCGATGTGCCATTTGCGATATCCGCATTCATCACAAGGTCGCCACCGCAACCTACAAAGGCTGATGTACCGATAGTAGCAACGCTTGCAGGGAGAACAACGCTCTCAACAGCGGTACAGCCATTAAAGGCACTCTTACCGATTGCTGTCAACTGCAATGCCTCACCCAAGGCTACCGTCTTAATCGAAGTACAGCCACTATATGCGCTATCACCGATTGTTACAACGTACGCAGGGATATTTGCCTCTGCAAGCAATGCACAACCCTCAAATGCGCTCTTACCCAAAGTTGTTACGGTCGAGCCAATAGTTGCGTTCTCGATAGTCGAGCATCCTGCAAAGGCATAGTCACCAATAGTTGCAACGCCCTCGCCAATAACCACATTGCTAAACTGCGTACCGTAGAAGATACCCTTTGTTGCCGATGTGCCATTTGCGATATCCGCATTCATCTCAAGGTCGCCACCACAACCTACAAAGGCTGATGTACCGATAGTAGCAACGCTTGCTGGGAGAACAACGCTCTCAACAGCGGTACAGCCATTAAAGGCACTCTCACCGATTGCTGTCAACTGCGACACCTCGCCCAAGGCTACAGTCTTGATAGAAGTACAACCATTATAAGCACTATCGCCAATTGTTACAACACCTACAGGGATATTTGCCTCTGCAAGTGCTACACAACCATTAAAGGCATTGTTGCCAATAGCGGTCAACTGCGATGCCTCACCAAAGGCTACAGCCATAAGCGAGCTACAGCCACTATAAGCACCATCGCCAATTGTTGCAACACCAGCAGGGATATTTGCCTCTGCAAGCAATGCACAACCCTCAAATGCGCTCTTACCCAAAGTTGTTACAGTCGAGCCAATAGTTGCGTTCTCGATAGTCGAGCATCCTGCAAAGGCGTAGTCGCCAATAGTTGTAACGCCCTCGCCAATAACCACATTGCTAAACTGCGTACCGTAGAAGATACCCTTTGTTGCCGATGTGCCATTTGCGATATCCGCATTCATCTCAAGGTCGCCACCACAACCTACAAAGGCTGATGTACCAATAGTAGTGACACTTGCTGGAAGAACAACACTCTTGACATATGTACAGCCGTTAAAGGCCTCATTACCGATTGTTGTCAACTGCAATGCCTCGCCCAAGGCTACCTCGCTGATATTACTACAACCTCTAAAGGCACCATCCTCGATAGCCACAATGCTTGTTGGGATGTCGATATGTGCCAATACATCGCAACCACTAAAGGCTTTGCTACCGATGGTTGTCAATACCGACTCATCGAATACAATCAATGCCTTCAATGCATCACACTCCTCGAATGCCGACGCACCGATAGCAGTAACACCATTAGGGATTACCACATTGTCAAGTGCCGAACAACCTGCAAACGCACGCTCGCTGATAGAGGTTAGACCCTCCGATAGGGTCACACTTGCAAGTGACACACAAGACTCGAAAGCACTCTTACCAACAGCCACGACAGCAGATGGCATTGTAACATCCTCAATCGCGCTACAGCCGTAGAATGCGCTATCTCCGATGCTCTCAACGCTTGCTGGAAGAGCGAAACCTGCAAGGTTTGCACAACCCTTAAACGCCTCGTTACCGATAGTTACCACACTATCCGCCACCACCACTTCTGCAAGTAGTGTACAACCCGAGAATGCCGAGTCACTGATAGTGGCAACACCCTCTGATAGTACCACACGATTTAGATTCTCGCAATTTGCGAAGATACCCTCGCCAATAGTAGCAACACTTGCTGGCATATCCACAACCTCAAGTGCATTGCAACCTGCGAATGCACTATCGCCAATATACTCAAGGCTATTACCCAAGTTGAGTTCTGCAATATCGGCACACTTTGCAAAGGCGTAGTTACCAATTGAGGTAACAGCATCGCCAACCACAACACGACTAAACTTAGCACCGCAGAAGATACCCGTTGTCGAAGATGCGCCATCAGCAACATTTGCGTTTAGCAACAACTCGCCAGCACAGCCTACAAAGGCACTCTCGCCAATGGTCTCAACACTTGCTGGAAGGACAACGCTCTGAACAGCAGTACAGCCATTGAAAGCACCGTTGCCAATATGCTTAACACCCTCTGGCAACGCCACAACCTCAATAGCATCACAGCCACCAAAGGCTTTCTCGCCAATGCTCTCTACGCCATTGCCAAAGGTAACACTCTTAATGGTGCTATGACCATAGAATGCGTAGTTACCAATAGTTGTAACATTATCGCCAATAACAACATTATCAAACAAGCTACCGTGGTATGCTCCTGATGTGGCTGTTGCATCTGCAATATCCACATTTACCTCAAGAGTACCAGCACAACCACTAAAGGCAGATGTACCAACAGACTCAACACCTACAGGAATAACAACGCTCTCAACAGCAACACAATCCTTAAAGGCATTATTACCGATAGCAGTTAACTGCGATGCCTCGCCAAAGCCTACCTCCGTAATAGAACGGCAGTTGTAGAAGGCACTATTATCGATAACCTTAAGGCTATCAGGGAAAATAATATTCTGAAGAGATGTACAACCGCTAAAGGCACTCATACCAATCTCCTCGACAACCTCGCCCAAGACAACCTGCTTGAGGTTAACACAATTTAGGAATGCACACTCTGGAACGAACTTAACACTCTCTGGAAGAGTTACACTCTCCAACTTATGACAACCACCGAAGATGTTTACACCAAGGGTCTCAACACTCTCGGCAAGAGTTATAGACTCAAGAGCCGAGCAGTTACTAAAGGCACTCTTTCCGAGGTTCTTAACACCCTCTGGGATAACCACACTCTTAAGATTCTTACAACCGTAGAATGCCTCATCTGCGATACTCTCCAACAATGAGCCGTCAGCGAAGGTTACCTCTGCGATATTGTTACCTCTGAAGGCTCCGACACCGATACTCTTAACACTCTGAGGAATTACCACATCCTCCAATGCGCTACAACCCTTAAAGGCATTGCTTCCGATGCTCTCAACACAACCAGGGATAGCAATCTGCTTGAGAGTAGTGCAGTTCTCAAAGACTCCGTCGCCCAACTGAGAGACAGCATCAAGAAAGGCGATTCTACCATATCCATTCTCATAGACGTGCTCCACCATAAAACTACCAAAACCTGAATTGTTGGGGACAAGTTTGCTACCATCGGTAGTAACATACAAAATCTCGTTATCGGCGACATCAAAGACCTCCAACAGATCGTTACCACGCTGGGTGATTCTTATTGTCTTTGAAATGGTATTCTTTGCATCAGCAAACTCGATATCAACATATCGATCAAGCACCGATGGGTTGCGATGTACCATAAAGCGTACGGTACTACTCTGTACCTTTGCGCGACGTGTTACTGGCATCTCTACCCAGTCACACTCCTCTGGGATGATAACCTTGTATGCAAAGTTGCTCTCGAGCGTTACCACAACCTCGGTCTCGCCACCGTCAACCACAAACTCCTCATCTACATTCAACAGACCCTCATCTGCACCCTGCTTAACAACAACCACAAACTCGCGCTCACCGTGCTTAAGCACAACCTCGGCACTACGCTCATAGATTGTATCATTCTCGGCAACATCCAACATTAGCAAGTTGTGTGATGGGTTACCCTCAACATCCGAGATAGACAACCAGTCGCACTCCTCGGCAATAACCACTTCATAATTGACGTTCGCATCTACCACAACCTCAATAGTCGTAGCCTCGGTAGATACGTTATACTCCATAACCACAACATCGAAACGCTTCGCCTCCTGGGTAATGGTAATCTCTCTATCGATACCCTCGCCCGAAAGTATCACAATAGTCTCACGAGACTCAAAAGTATCGTTTGCCTCGATGATAAGTGATAGGTTACGCGCCTCAAGACCTCGTGTCTCTGGTGCAAGATATACCCAATCACAGTCCTCAGCGAAGATAACATCGCAATCAACATTCGCGCTATAGCCAAGATCTACAATACCACCATCTACCGTAGCCTCTACCCTATCATCCTCAAGGATAATACCGTTCATCTGGGCCTGTGAGATAGTATACGATATCGACAACTCGTCATTATCCACCATCACAACATTAACAACTGCCTCACGCGCATCATATGTATCGTTTGGAGCAATCACAAGCACTGCAGACTCTGCCTGCAAACCACGTGTTGCCTCCTTTAGGGTAATCCAATCTACATCCTCTGGGATAACAACCTCACAAGCGACATTGGTAAGGTAGGCAATCTCCTCCTCGCCACCAGTCGATGCAACCTCGATAAGGATAGTGCCATCTGTAAGCAGAGCATCGTTCTGACGCTGTACAATTACATACTCTACATACAACTCGCTATCGCCAACCTTCTCCACTCGGACAACAGCCTCACGCTCCTTGTATGTGTCGTTCTCGGCAATAGCCAACATCGCAGTCTTTGACTCCAATGCTCGGGTAGACTCCTCGGTAACGAGGGTTATCCAATCTACATCCTCTGGAATAACAACCTCGTAATCGACATTAGTCTCGAAGGCTATCTCAATCTCGCCACCCTGTGGAGCAACGATATATCGGTTATTCTCATCAGTGATGACAGCATCACGCTGTGCCTGATTTACGGTATATTCAGCATAGAGAGTATCATCCTCAACACCCACAATCATCAACGTAGCACTACGCGCGCTGTAACCCTCATTTGCCAAAATCTCCAACTCAACACACTCCTCACGCAATGCACGAGTAGCCTCTGGCAATACGATCCACTCCTTGTCTTCATCCGAGATAACAATCTCCCAAGAGATGTTGGTCTCGAACATAATCTGAATGATATCGCCATCGGCACTTACATCGAACGTGTTGTTCTCGCCTGGAAGAATAGCATTCTTCTGCGCCTGCTTGATAGTGTACTCGGCATATACATCCTCGCTACCAACAACCACAACCTTAACAACAGTCTCGCGGGCTGAATAGTTGGTATTAGTCAAGATATTTAGGTCGATGACATAACTCTCCAAAGCGCGTGACTCGAGTGCCTCATCGGTAATCTCCTCTACCCAACCCTTAGCATCGTCAGCAATAACGACCGCGCAAGGATAGGTTGCATCGAACTCAATACGCGCGATACCACCCTCTGCAGGGATCTCAAACTCGTTGTCATCATTAGGCAAGACTACAGCCTTCGCCTTCTGGGTAACCACAAGGTTGCGCGTCATACCGCCACTTGTCTCAAACCAGAAGTTAGCCTCACGACTGTCATAGGTCATACCTACAATGAAGGTGATTTCAACACCATCCATATTTGCCTCGCCCTCGGTAACAGATGGCACACACCACTCGCTACCTTCAGACCAAGTCAACGTCCAAGCCTCATTAGTGCGCACTGTGATAGCGAAATCGCCACCGTCAGGACTAACGGCAATCTTGTCGTTATCGAGTTCGAGAACGACCTTTGTTACTACGTCGCCGCTCTCGGTTGACATACACGATGCACACAAACTGAGTAGTGCAATAATAGAGTAGGCGAAAAATCTTTTCATAATTGTATGTGTTTTTATTTAACTTCTGTTAGTGATAGATATTAAGTAACCACAAAGATAATAAACTTTTGGTGAGTTCGTGCAACTTTAAACGATTATTTTCAACTATAACTCTATTTATAGAGTTTACCACACAAAAGAGGGTCGATAAACACCGCTTTTTCGGATGTGTTATCGCACATAAAAACAAGCGCACCCAACCGCTTTATTGGGTGCGCTATGCCTGTTTTAGAACTCCTACGAAGACTATTTCTTTGGAATTGATGCAGTCTTAATCTTGAAGAAGTTCATCGACGAATTTGGATCAAGAATGCGATACTGATGATTATTACCCCAGCCCGCTGGACGATCTTCGATACGACAATCCTCGTCAGTATCGTTGTCGATATAAGAGCCTATCATATTATGCCAGTGCTGAATACGAGCGTGCGATGCCTCGTAGTAGAACAGATCGTTCGACGCACTACAAAGTTCGTTAAGAGCCTTAATGTATATCTTGCGATAGTCCTCAAACTGCAAAATCTTACCAATAAGAGGGCTATTATTCGTATCGCCCCAGTTGAGTGGATCCTGCGTTCCCGAGTCGCCCTGAATACCACAATTGTGCGACGTACCAAGCGTATTATCGTAGTCGAAAGGAATTAAGAATACCTTGTAGTTCTCCTTGTCCGACGAGTTGAAGTAGAGATAGTAGTTGTTTGAGTGATTCCAGTAATCATCCCACATACCAACAACGACATTTACCGCATAGGTACGCAACAACAACTTAACATCGCACACCGAAGCTATCCAATCGTGGAACTCCTGCCCCTGAAGCGTTGTAAGCTTACGCGAAAACTCTACCAACTGCGCCTTTGCAACTGCGAAATTCTCGGTATTTGTCTTTAGTTCGTATGTAGCATACGCACCCGAATCATCATCCAAACGGATATTCGCATTTCGGATATCGTTATAGTTTAGATTGGCAGGATGCACACACTTCCAAAGGTTGTGCTTATGGTCGCCAAAGAGATCTTTACGTTTCTTAATAAACTTATCGTCGATAGCCTCAATCATCTCATACACACCATAGTACGCTGGTTGAGAATCGCCCTCGACGTGTATCCACAAACGGCAATAAGAGCTATATGGAGCAGTCCAAATACCGTAGCGACGGAATAGATCGTAGCAGTACAACTCCCTGCAATACGCAGCATCATCCTTATGCCACTTAAGGTATATCTTTCGTACATTGCGCAACTCGTGATCATCATCCTTCTGGAACTTACGCAGATTGAGCATAAAGTGACAATGATGCCAATCAGCATTGTTGCGCTTGTGCATCTCGCCACCATTACCCTCTGGGCGACGGCGCGAGGTATTACCCCTTAAACGCAGACCAGCATCCACAAAGTTATATGTCTCGCCCTTCATCTTAAACTCTGCATCGCAGTGAATGTAGTGGTTAGTACCCGAGTTATTATCATATGCCATAAGAAGCTCATTCCACTGCTCCTCCGAGACCTCGATACTGACCTGAGGCAACACATTCATATCAAAAACCCAGTCCAACTCACCCTCTGCCCAAGAGGTGTCTACAGTCTCATATCCTGCGTCATCATCTCCGTCTTTGTTGTCAAACAAGTCGCCATCAACACAGCCCACAAAGAGGAATGACATAGCCACCGACAATCGGGTCACAAAATGAAATATACTACACTTCTTCATATTTTAAACATTTATAGCAGAGCATTTAACCCCACAAATTATGATTGTCACAAAGATAGTAAACTTTTTGCCGTTTTTACCCATTTTATCCCCATTTTCCACTTTACGACAATAATTTAGCCTTGCACGCCCTGCAACCGACCCTATTAACAGCCTCCACACAGCAAAAAAATAGTGGCCACCTCCAACGGAGATAGCCACCTATTTTCAAGAGTAGGACTTCGACTACTTCTCAACTGCGCGTGCAGCATAAGAGATGTTCAAGGCCTCAGCCTTACGCAACTCCTGCTTTACAGCGGTAAGCTTACCTACTGTAGCACCCTCGTCAACACGAAGGTTAACAACAATCTCGTTAGGGCCAACACCCTTAGTTACTGTTGTTGCTGAGATAAAGTCACGAATATCCTCAACCTCGCGAGTCTGGTCGTTGAGCTGAATCTTCAACGCATCCTCGCCCTTGGCAGCGCCAAGAGGTTTACCCATCCAAATGTTTACAAGATTTTTCTTGTCGAGCTCAGTGATCTCATTAGCCTCTGGCATCTGCACAGATACCAATGGATCTACCTCACGCATCGTTGTAGCCGCCATAAAGAAGAATAGAAGCATAAATACGATGTCAGGAAGTGACGAGGTCGACATTGCGGGCACTTCACGCTTGCCCTTTTTTGCCATTACTGCCATAACTACTTCTTTGTTTGATCGTTAGGTTCTGCCTCTGATATCTTCATAGGTACCGCCTTACGAACGTGCTGAGCCTCAAGATCATTCAACTCATCATACTTCTTGCCATACACCTGACGAGCGATGTCGTCACGATATAGGTTGAAGGCGTGAGTAAGCTCATCCTGTACCTTTAGATATACTTTATACTCTGTTTCGTCATCGGCCTTCAAAGAGACAAGACCCTCGCTGACTTTGTAAGTAGCACCGTCAATCTCTACTTCCTTCTTGTTTGAACGATCAGGATCAACAAGGAAGAAATATACCTCGCGAGAGAGACGAGAGTGCTCGCCTGTACGACGGAGGTCGTTTGAGCGATACTCCTCTGTGCCAACCATTATGGCACCGCTACGCGAAACGTTTACCTTAAGTACGTTACGCTCATTTACATCAACGTCGTTCTGTTGCTCTGTAGGGTCGATCCAAGGTGGAAGCGTACGCTTCATACCTGTGTCGACATCCATCGTAGTTGTCACCAAGAAGAATATCAACAGCAAGAAAGCGATATCCGCCATTGAGCTGGAGTTAATCTCTCCCGCCTTTTTCTTAGCTCTTGCCATAAACTACGATTTAAAAATACCACGAACTGCTGAGAATACAGCTGCAAGAGCCGCACCAGCGATAGTGATGTAAGTAACAATAATACTTGTGTCAGCCATCATATACTCGAATGGACCGAATACTGTACGAGTAGCCATATCTGTACCGATACCGAGGTCGTAACCAGCAGCATCCTTAAGAGTGTGACCCTCATTCCAGCCATTACCAGACGCGATGAAGTATGCGATAGCGATAACGCCAACAACGATTAGCAATGATACGATAGTCTTCTTCAAACCACCAGCGTTGAGAAGCATATCCCAAACAGCAGCGAAGATGATGAAGCAAACTGCGAATACCATCATAAAGTAGAACCAAACAAGGTTCCAGTGAACAGCTGTTGCCAAAGCAACCATATTCTCGCCATTGCTCTGAGCCTGCTCGTTAGCACGGATAGAAGCAACGATGTTCTCCTCCATAATTGATACGTTCTCGCGGTGCTGTGCAAGAGTATCGTTCAAAGCCTTGAAGTTAGCCTCAACACCCTCAGCCTCAGCAAGCTGCTTCTTCTGACGGCTGTTAAGACGCTTAACCTCCTTAAGCTCAGCGATAGTTGCCTGAGCTGCCAAAGCAGCCTCACGACCAGCCTCTACCTTCTGCTCATACTCTGGGATAGTAACCTCGATAGTCTGAGCAAGCTTAGCCTTCTCCTCCTCGATACCATTCAAGGTAAGAACGCCCTCGTCGAGCTGGTTGGCAAAGATAATGCCCAAAGCTCGAATACCCTCCGATGTAGACTCTACAGGCACCGGCTGGTCATCCTCAGTATTCACTGCATTGCCCTCAGCATCGAACTGCTGCACAAGAGGTGTGCTGTTTGCAATCTTAGCAGAGTCTGGAGCACTCATACCTGCAACGATTGCCCAAGCCACCATAGCAACAGATACTAAGGCAAATAGAAGGAATACATATCTATGTAATTTTTTCATAATTTGTTTTGCTTAAATAAGTTAGGTCTTAATTATCGCTTGCTGTATGCTGTAAGCATATCAACCAAGGTGATAGAAGTATCCTCCATCTTAACAACCTCACCCTCGATCTTAGAAAGGATGTAGTTGAAGAACACCTGAAGAATAACTGCAGAGATAAGACCCATCATAGTAGTCAAAAGCGCAACCTTGATACCACCTGCTACAACGGCTGGAGAGATAGTAGCCTGAGCCTGGATATCATCGAATGCCTGGATCATACCAACAACGGTACCCATGAAACCGAGTGATGGAGACAAAGCGATGAACAATGAGATCCAAGAAAGACCTGACTCCATCTGACCCTGCTGAACTGAACCGTAAGATACAACAGCCTTCTCAACAGCCTCCAAACCCTGATCGTAACGCATAAGACCCTGGTAGTAGATTGAAGCGATAGGACCGCGTGTGTTACGGCAGTACTCCTTAGCAGCCTCAATACCCTGAGTGTTAAGCAAGTTCTCAACCTCAGCGATGAACTTCTTAGTGTTGATCTGAGCGAAAGTCAAGTAAAGGATACGCTCGATAGCGATAGCCAAACCAAGTACCAAACATACAAGCACTGGAAGCATCCAGCCCCAACCACCTTCCAAGAACTTCTTCATAAGGGCGAAGTGCATAGGCTCACCTGCAAGCTCCTCAACCTCTGCTACCTCAGCAGCCTCAGCCTCTACAACCTGCTCTACTGCGACATCCTGTGCTGGAGCCTCGTTAGCATCCTGTGCGTAAGCAGCGCCGAAAGAGAGAGTGGCAGCTGCCAAAACCAAAAATAATTTTTTCATAATGTTTTGTTAGTTAAAATTTGTAATTTTAGTAGTTGTTTTCTCTATTTTTCTGTTTTTCTTAAACTTTTACCCAACTTATCTGCACCAAGCAAACAACCCACAACAAGCCCTTTTCGGCATTGTGGAATTGTTCAAACTCGGTATCAATCAACTCTTTACACCTTTTTAGTTACGCCAAACCTCCATTTGACGTCACCTTATAAGGCAAATTATTGTGCGAAATATACAATTAAATTCCGAAAAACACAACCATTTACAAAGTAAATTCTCCACGCAGTGGTCTACGCATTAGGTCGAGCATTTCCGAAAGTGGCAAGTTTTTGCCTAAAACATACATCAACTTTGTCACCGCAGCCTCGATAGTCATATCGTGTCCCGACACTACGCCCGCCTCCTGCAAGGCAAGACCTGTCTCATAGAGGTGCATCTGCACAGCACCATCCTTACACTGCGATACGTTGACTACGATAACACCGCGCTGGATAGCCTCCTCAACCAACTCCACAAACCACGCTGACGTTGGAGCATTACCCGCACCATAGGTCTCCAACACCACACCGCGCGCACCACTCTCAAGGAGCATAGCACGAAGCGTAGCAGGACGGATACCCGGGAAGAGTTTCACCACCACAACATCATTCGACAGACCCTCGGAAATATGGAACTCGCCGAGCGGCTTTGATACAAAGTTAGCGATAGCATTGTTGTTATACTGGATATTGACTCCCACATCTGCAAGTGGCGCATAGTTGAACGATGCAAAGGCATTGAGTGCCTCGGCACTAAGTTTTGTTGTGCGGTTACCTCTGAAGAGTCTATTCTGGAAGTATAGTGCAACCTCTGGCACAAGAGGCTCACCAGCCTCGTTATGCGCACCAGCAATCTCAATTGCTGTGATAAGATTCTCGCGTCCATCTGTTCGTAGAATACCGATAGGAATCTGACTACCAGTGAATATCACAGGCTTAGCGAGATTCTCAAGCATAAAACTCAATGCCGATGCCGAGTAGGACATCGTATCGGTACCGTGAAGTATTACAAAACCATCGTATTTATGGTAGTTGTCGCGGATGATGCGCGCCATATCGACCCAGTTCTCAACAGACACGTTCGAGGAGTCGATAGGGGGTTTGATGGTAAAGACCTCGAGGTCAACCTTAAGACGCTTCAACGAGGGGAACTCCTCGTAGATGCCACTAAAATCGAAGGGGACCAAGGCTCCTGTAGCCTCGTCGGTCTTCATACCGATAGTACCACCGGTATATATTATAAGTATTGACGATCTCTTCATAACTGAAGCTATGCGACTTTAGTGTCGCACTATATCTTTACAAAGGTACGCAAAAATTGCTAATGCGAAACATTTTGCCCTCTTTTTTTCGCTTTTTAGTGCTATTTACCCCTCGATTGAGAATATTTGCTTGGCTGTAGCGGTGGTAATTTGGTCCACACGCTCGGCACTTATGCCGTGCAGGTCCGCAATCTTGCGACATACAAACTCCACATACGAGGACTCGTTGCGCTTGCCACGATGAGGCACTGGCGTAAGGTATGGGCAGTCCGTTTCGAGTAGTAGTAACTCCGTTGGCAACTCGCTAACCACCCTATCAAGACCCGAATTCTTAAAGGTCACAACACCTCCTATGCCAAAGACAAAGTCGCCCAACGAAGCGAGTTTCTTTGCCATATCAACACTATCGGCATAGGCGTGAAATACACCCTTTAGACCCCTTCCACGATAGGTGGCAACGGTATCTAACATCTCCTTATATGCCGAGCGCGTATGTATGATTACGGGGAGGTTGTGGGCAATTGCCATCTCCAACTGCGCGTGTATCACCTCGCGCTGAATAGCATAGAAGTCGCCACTCCAGTAGAGGTCGAGACCTATCTCGCCAACAGCATAGAGGCGCATAGGAGGCTCACAAAGCAGTCGCTCCACCATATCCAGTTCCTCCTGCCAGCGAGGGTTGTCGTTTACAGATGTAGGATGCAGACCCACCGTAGGCAGACACCTATCGGGATGCTCCTTTGCAAGGTCGAACATACGCTCACGACTCTCCGAGTCGATATCAGGGAGTATCAACCTCTCCACCCCCGCATCCCACGCTCGCTGTAGAGTCTCCGCCCTGTCGGCATCGAACTCCTCGGCGTATATATGTGAATGTGTATCTATCATATCCTTTCATATCTCTGACCTGGTAGCGTGCGGATAAGCCCCTTTAACTCCAAGCCCATAAGTATCATCATCAACTCGCCAATGGTATAGCCCGTAGCGTTTATAAGCTGTTGTACATCGGGTTGCGCGACGCTCTTAAACACCTCAAATACCATCTCTTCATCTGGTGTAAGCGATAGCGACTCATTTTGTTGCATCGTCTCCGTAATGGTCTTTATGCAATATCGCTCCCAGTCCATATCGCAGATTATATCCTGCGCTGTCATCACCAAGCGTGCCTTGCCAGAACGTATAAGGTTATTAGTACCGAAGGATGAGACATCCGTCACACGCCCCGGCACCGCCATCACAGCCCTGCCATAGCCATCCGCAAGGTCTGCCGTAGAGAGCGCACCTCCCGATGCTGGCGACTCCACCACAACTACACCCATACTCAAACCCGCTATAATGCGGTTACGCGCAATGAAGTGCTTGCCATTCTGTCTGCTTTGAGATGTAAGTTCCGATATTAATGCGCCACCATTTTTAAGAATATCCTCCGCCAACTGGCGATGTGGCGTAGGGTTTACCTCTGGCAGAGCATTCGCCAATACCGCGACACTCGGTATATGGTGCGCTATGGCAGCCCTGTGACACGCAGCATCTACACCATATGCGATGCCACTAACCAAGGTAAACGAGTCTACCGTCGAGGCGAGACCCTCGATAAGTCTGTTTGTGATATGCTGTCCCGATGGTGACATCTCGCGCGTACCCACCATAGATAGCATAGGTCGAGAGAGTGCCTCGATGTTACCTTTTACAAAGAGTATGTGCGGACGATCTCCCGTCTCGCGTAGTAGCGCGGGGTACTCGGCATCTGTTGCCGCCACCATAAATATGCCGTGCTTACGACAATACTCCACCTCGCGACGTGCCACAGATATACCCTCGCCCAACGATATGTTCTCGGCTATATCCTTGCGTAACCCCGCATCAGCAATCAGCGACGCCATAGGTGCAGAATATACCGCTTCGGCACTACCATAATGATCTATAAGATGCGCAACACCTCGCACACCCAAGCCTTGTACATATAGTATAGCAACATCCTCGATAGTCATATCCTCAACACCATTTTGCCATAAGTTAACACAAAATTACGAAATAATTGTTAAGGTTGCAAATAAAAGTGAAAACTGAAAAGTGTGGTGTCTGCGACGCATATTAAACTGAAAACTGAAAACTGAAAAGTGTGGTGTCTGCGACGCATATTTAAAGTGAAAAGTGAAAACTGTACTTTGCTAAAGCAAAGTCGAGGCATTACGAAGTTTTGCCTCAAAAGTTAGGTATGCTTCGCATAAGTTTTATTTGCGCAGAAGATGGGGATGCTGGGGAGTATGGGTAGAGTGGGGATTATGGGGAAGCGCGAGCATCATTAAACTACAATGCAATGCAAAGCGCAGAATAGCGACAACGCGGACTAACGCACGACCTCATCCCCACTATCC
>JAGCKG010000173.1 GCA_017647625.1 Alistipes sp.
CGCAGAAGATGGGGATGCTGGGGAGTATGGGTAGAGTGGGTATTATGGGGAAGCGCGAGCATCATTAAACTACAATGCGATGCAAAGCGCAGAATAGCGACAACGCGGACTAACGCACGACCTCATCCCCACTATCCCCAGAATACCCAGTTTCCCCAGTTTCCCCACAGCGTAGCTGTCGCTTGGAACAAGCGAAACAGACACAAACATTCCGGGTAGCACTACCCAATTTCTTGTCAGAAGGGGTTAGATTTGTTCTATCGCAAAAGAAGATCCCCACGGGATAGTACCGAAGTACAGCCCGTGGGGTCTTACTTTTGGGATGGGACAAAGATATGCCCCTTATCACAAGAAATTACTCGGTGCAACGACAAACCAAGTTACGATCACCATAACCGTTATCAATCTTGGTAACGTATGGGAAGAACTTGTTCTCTACGATCCAAGAGAGTGGGAAGGCTGCCTCCTCGCGAGAGTATGGGTGCGACCACTCGCCTGCAAGCTCTTTCGCAGTATGTGGAGCGTTAACTACAACGTTATCGGCATTGCCTGATGCAGCAGCAGCCTCGCACTCGCGCTTAATCTGGATAAGAGCCTCGATGAAGCGATCCATCTCTGCCTTTGACTCAGACTCTGTAGGCTCAACCATAAGGGTCTCGTGTACTGGGAATGAGAGGGTTGGAGCGTGGAAACCGTAATCCATAAGACGGTGAGCGATATCGCCACAGTCGATGTTATAGTCGTGCTTGAAGCGTGTGAGGTCGAGAATCATCTCGTGACCTACGCGACCAGTCTCGCCAGAGTAGTATGTCTTATACTCGTGCTTGAGAGCAGATGACATATAGTTAGCGTTAACGATGGCAAGCTCTGTAGAGCGACGTAGACCCTCGAAGCCGAGCATACGGATGTAGCCATAAGTGATTGGGAGCAACATCGCTGAACCCCAAGGAGATGAAGATACCGCAGTGATACCCTCCTCGCCACCAGTCTCCATAAGAGAGTGAGTAGGAAGGAACTTAACAAGGTGCTCTGCAACACATACTGGACCAACACCAGGACCACCACCACCGTGAGGCATAGCGAAGGTCTTGTGTAGGTTAAGGTGGCAAACGTCAGCACCGATAAAGCCTGGGTTTGTGAGACCTACCTGTGCGTTCATATTTGCACCATCCATATATACCTGGCCACCAGCATCGTGTACAGCATCTACGATATCGCGAATACGGCTCTCGAAGACACCGTGAGTAGATGGATATGTAACCATCAAACCGCACAACTCTGAAGAGTACTCCTCGGCCTTCTTCTTAAGATCCTCAACATCGATATTACCATTCTCGTCGCAAGCAACGATAACGATCTTCATACCTGCCATAGCAGCAGATGCAGGGTTAGTACCGTGTGCTGATGATGGGATAAGTATCACGTTACGGTAGCCCTGACCACGGCTCTGGTGGTATGCACGAATCATCATAAGACCCGCATACTCACCCGCAGCACCTGAATTTGGCTGAAGAGTACAACCAGCAAAGCCAGTGATTACCGCCAAGTAGTTCTCAAGGTTAGCGATAAGTTCGCGATAACCCTCGGTCTGGTCAGCAGGAGCAAATGGGTGGATATTCTGGAAGCCTGGCAATGATAGTGGCTGCATAAGTTGTGCAGCGTTTAGCTTCATTGTACAAGAGCCAAGCGAAATCATAGAGTTCATCAACGAGATATCACGCAACTCAAGTTTCTTGATATAACGCATCATCTCGGTCTCTGTGCGGTATGAGTTGAAGATACTCTCTGCGAAGAAGTCTGTTGCACGCTTAACATCCGCAGCGATAGCAACGGTCTCGATACGCTTAACAGCCTTTGCCTTCTTACCGCGTGCCTCTGCAAAGATATCTACAACGCTCTGAAGTTCTGCGTCGGTAGTAACCTCGTCGAATGACATACGAACGCAGTCGTCAGCAGGATAGAAGAAGTTAATCTCGCGAGCAAGGGCGATATCCTGAATTACAGAAGCCTCTGCCTCAACCTCCAAGGTATCGAACAACGCCTGTGTGCGCACCTTGTAACCCAAAGACTCCAAAGCCTCCTTTACGGTGAGGGCAGCAGTGTGAGCATTAAGAGCAGCACGCTCAAGACCCTCCTTACCATTATATATACAGTAGAAACCTACCATCGATGCCATCAATGCCTGTGCAGTACAGATGTTCGATGTAGCCTTCTCGCGCTTGATATGCTGCTCACGCATCTGCAAAGACATACGAAGAGCCTTATTACCCAAGCGGTCTACAGATACACCGATGATACGACCTGGCATCTGACGCTTGTAAGCATCGCGTGTAGCCATATAACCTGCCGATGGACCACCAAGACCCATAGGGCAACCCAAACGCTGTGTTGTACCCACTGCGATATCTGCACCCCACTCTGCTGGTGACTTCAAAAGTGCCAACGATAGAAGGTCTGCAACAGCAGTTACAAGAACGCCAGCCTCGTGAGCCTTCGCAGCGAAGCCTGCATAGTCTCTAACCTCACCATTAGCAGCAGGGAACTGCAATACAGCACCAAACTCCTTACCAGTGAACTCATATGTAGCGAAGTCGTCGCGGATAATCTCGATGCCGAATGGCTCAGAACGTGTGAGCAATACATCAAGAGTCTGTGGGAAGATATTCTCATCTACGAAGAGCTGGTTGCGACCCTGCTTCACAGCATCACGCGAGCGCAAAGCATACATCATCAACATAGCCTCGGCAGTTGCTGTAGCCTCATCAAGAAGTGAGCAGTTGGCAACCTCCATACCTGTAAGTGAGAGGATAGCGGTCTGATAGTTAAGCAACGCCTCCAAACGACCCTGCGAAATCTCGGCCTGATATGGGGTGTATGATGTATACCACGCAGGGTTCTCAAATACGTTACGCGATACTACCGCTGGCACAACGTTAGGATAGTAGCCCATACCGATAAATGAGCGCAACACGCGATTCTTGGATGCAAGACCTGCGATATGTGAAGCATACTCATACTCGCTCATTGCCTCTGGCAAATCAAGTGCCTTCTTAAGGCGAATATTCTGTGGGATAACCTGCTGCAAAAGCTCCTCAACTGAGCCTACGCCAATTGTTGCAAGCATCTGCTGCAAATCCTCCTTAGTGTTTAGACCTGTGTGACGGTCTACAAAGCTATCAAAGGTTTTCATTGTGTTAATTAGTTATTAGTTGATTTAATTGTTATCAATATTTAAACGAGCTACCACCGATAAACTCTCGTAGGAGCGATGTAGGCGGTATCTGGTCTGGTTGTATCGGGGTAAAGTTATCGAGGAAGCGTAACATACGTCTCGCCTCGGCATACTCTGGCTCGGTATCTGGCACCTCACGCAATAGTGGCTCGGCAACAGCCTTCAACACCGAAATCTCGTAGAAGAGCGACGAGTTGAACATCACATTGGCATTCTCCTGATATGGAAAGATATGCTTCTCCTCGCCACGACGCACCGATCCCCACATCGAGAGTGTGCGTAGAGCGTTGTTGCCACGAGTGGCATTGTCGCGAATCATACGACGCAACAAGCGGTTGTCGGTTGTTGGTATGCGCGAGAAGTTATCCATCGCCACCGAGGTAAAGCAAGAGATGTATATCTTGAACTTCTCACCCGCAGCGATACCTGGAGTTAGTTTTGGGTTAAGGGCGTGGATGCCCTCCATAATAAGTATCGAGCGGTCGGTTAGTTTTAGTGGTTTCTCGTGCCACTGACGCTTACCAGAGATAAAGTCGTAGCGCGGAATCTCGACACTCTCACCATTAGCCAACGCCTTCAAATGGGCATTTAGTGTATCGAGGTCTATAGCCTCCAACGCCTCGAAATCGGGTTTACCATCCTCGCCAAGAGGTGTTTTATCTCTATCTACGAAGTAGTCATCCAAGGCTATAAGCACTGGGTCGAGACCCAAGACGCGAAGTTGCACACCAAGACGCTTCGAGAAGGTGGTCTTACCACTCGACGATGGTCCAGAGATAAGGGCCAAGCGCACACCGCGTTCAGCATTGGCATCGGCAATAGCGCGCGCTATGGATGCAATCTTATTTTCGTGGAACGCCTCTGCAATCTGTATAAGTTCCGAGGCATCGCCATTCATCACACGACGGTTTAGGTCGCCTACGGTAGGCACACCCATAATGTCTATCCACTGCTGATACTCGTGGAATATATCGAACATCTTATCGTGATTTATCGTTGTTGTCACCACCTCTGGATTTGTGCGCGATGGCAGTGCCACATATAGACCATTGTAGTACTGCGCAATGTCGAAACGCTCGACATATGCCGACGATGGTGCAAGTTCGCCATAGAAGTAACCCGGCATATCGCCGAGGTAGTTTACCGTACGATAGAGGCGTGGGCGTGTCTCGAGAAGTTCCATACGGTCATCAAAACCATATTTCGCATACTCCTTGGCGACCTCCTCTGCCAAACGCTTCTCGCGTGTGATGGTTATATCCTGCGCCACAAGTTCCGCCATACGTTGCTTGAGGTTTGCCACATCCTCTGCCGTAGGCACAATATGGTCGTCATACTCGGCATAGAAGCCATTGCCCAAGGTGTGACGTATGCGCAACTTACGCTCTGGGAATAACTCCAACGATGCGCGTTGCATAACAAAGGACAATGTTCGCTGATACACGCGATAGCCCTCGAAACTACGCATATCGAGGAACTCTACCGTAATAGGCTTGAAGATGCGATAACCAAGACTCTTGAACTCATTGTTCACCCTTGCCACAAGCATAGGATATGGTTGTGCTATATCGTTACTACGCAACACATCCATAAGCGTTGCGCCCATCTCCACCTCTATATTTGTGGAGTTATTTATCAAGCGTAGTGTTACCTTATGCATCGTCACAATTCTATTTTTATGCAAAATCTGTGTAAAGATAGTAATTTTTTGTAAATTTGTAACGATTAAACACGACAACTTATGCGAAAACATCTATTTTTTTTAACATCATTGCTCATTTTAGGAGTTATTGGATGGCAGTTTAGGTTTGCCAAAGAGCATCATATATACATCATCGCGACAAACGATATACACGCCGTAATCGAGAGTATGCCCAAGTTGGCAACCATCGTCAAGGAGTACGAGGAGCGTGGTGAGGTTATCGTTGTGGACTCTGGCGACAGGGTTTCGGGTAACGCCTACGTCGATGATGCCTCAGAGCCAGGCACGCCAATAATCAAACTTATGAACGACATAGGCTACGACGTAGCCACCCTCGGCAACCACGAGTTCGACAAGGGTTCCGAGGCATTGGATGCTATGATTGCGTGTGCCGAGTTCCCGATAGTCTGTGGCAATGTGGAGTCGCACAATGGTGCCACCACCCTACCGCCATACGCCATCATCAAGCGTTGCGGTGTGGAGTTCGGCTTTGTGGGCATTGTAGATACCGACAACAACGGCAAACCTTTGGGTGGTAACGCCTCATACACAAACTACACCTTTAGCCCCGATATCGAGACCGCCTATAGCCTATGCGAGGAGGTGTCGTCGCAGTGCGATATGGTCATCCTACTATCGCATATGGGTCTTGACCGCGACATTATTCTTGCAGAGCAGAACGTGGCGTGCGACTGGATTGCTGGAGGTCATAGCCACGATCTTGTAAACGAGCAATATAACAACACCCATATCTCACAGAACAAGAACAAGTTACGCTATGCAACCATAGCGGATATAACTGTTAAGAACAGGGAGATTTTAGATGTAAAATATGAGCAGGTCACCATCGCAGATATCGCTTCGGATAGTGCTATGTCGGAGCGCATCGAGAAGATTAAGGCAAGCGATCCCGAACTAAACAGCATCGTAGGTCACGCCACAACGGCGGCCACAAAAGATGGCGTTGCAAACCTCACTATCGAGGCGTTAGCACACTACCCATATGATGATAACTTTGTGCCTGAAATCAGTTTCTACCACTATGGCGGTATCCGCCTTGAGGAGATTAAGGAGGGTGATATCAAGCGTGTAGAAATACTCAATAACGACCCATTTATGTCGACCATATACATCGGCACGATGACCCCAAAGCAGATGCGCGAGTTTATCCTTGCAAAGTACAACAGTGGCACACCTGAGCGTCCCGACAAAGAGTCGCACTACCCCTACTTCCGCTCCGATATGCCATACACCATTGTCGTGGGCGAGGATGGCGATGCAACGGATATCATCTTCGATGTTGAGGAGCGCGAGTATCGCGTGGTAATGTGCAACTATATACCTGAAAACTATATAGATAGCACTATTGTAGCGCAACAACTACACCCTACAGGCATAAGCGTTCGCGAGGCACTGCTACACCATCTCGGCACGTTGGAGAATGGTGTGTTTACACCAGATAACAAGTGCTACCAAACCGAAAAAACAAGATAACCGATATGCTTGAGACCTGTTTTCAAAGAGAACTTATCGAGGTAGGTTGTGACGAGGCTGGACGTGGTTGTCTTGCAGGCTCGGTCTTTGCATCTGCTGTGATACTACCGCCCGACTTTCACCACCCGCTACTCAACGACTCCAAACAGATGACCGAGGCGCGACGCAATAAACTACGCACCATAATCGAGGATGAGGCGTTGGCGTGGTATGTTGCGGAGGTTAGTGCCGAGCGTATCGACCAGATTAATATTCTCAACGCCTCGATTGAGGGCATGAATATCGCGATTAAAAACCTCAGTATCAAGCCTGAATATATCGTTGTCGACGGCAACAGGTTTAAGACCGACCTCGATATTCCTTGGCGCACGATAGTCAAGGGCGACGGCAAGTATGCCAATATCGCAGCAGCATCGGTGCTTGCCAAGACCCACCGCGACGAGTATATGCAACGCTTGGATAAGGAGTACCCGATGTATGGTTGGGCAAAGAATAAGGGTTACCCTACACGCGACCACCGCCTTGCCATCCGCGAATATGGTCTCTCACCCTACCATAGACTTACGTTCAACTCCTCACCAGAACAGTTGGAACTATTCTAACTAATTAGTAATGAGTAATTAGTAATTAGTAATAGTTAAAAGTCTACGACTTTTTGCGCAGAAGATGGGAATGCTGGGGAGTATGGGTAGAGTGGGTATTATGGGGAAGCGCGAGCATCATTAAACTACAATGCAATGCAATGCGCAGAATAGCGACAACGCGGACTAACGCACGACCTCATCCCCACTATCCTCAAAATACCCAGTTTCCCCACAGCGTAGCTGTCGCTTGGAACAAGCGAAACAGACACAAACCTACAGGGTAGCACGACCCAATTTCTTGTCAGAAGGGGTCAGATTTGGTGCATCGCAAAAGAAACCACTCAGGGATAGTACACGAAGTACAGCCCTGAGTGGTTTACTTTTAGGGATGTGCCGAAGATGACCCCTTATCACAAGAAATTTTTAGTCGATGGGGTATGCCGCAATAAAACAATCCGCCACTCTCAACTCCTCCTGATGCGCTTTAAGGTTGGTGAGTGTTACATCACCTACGATATAGTTATACTCATCAGAGGTGTACTGCTCGCGTATCTTTGTGAAATTAAGAAGGTTGCGCTGTTCGGCAGTCTTATAACGGAAATAGATACGGAAGGTATGCTCGGTGGTGTACTTAGGAAGTACAGAGTCGTTACGCTTCTTATACTCGTAGCGGTAGTTATAGGCACAAGCGGTGATATCGCTAAGTACGGCAGAACCTGTAGGATGACCACCAGCACCACGACCAAACATAAATTGCTTATCGTAGAATAGACCCTTGATAACAACACCATTAAACTCATCCTCAACACTATAGATATACTTGTTGCGAGAGATAAGTTGTGGCAACACGCACATAATAAGGCGGTTATCAATCTTCTCCACGTGGGCAACAAGTTTGATACGGCGATCCTTCTCAAGAGCAAAGCGGATATCGGAGTCGTTCATAGTAGAGATGCCGTAAGTGAGGATATTCTCTGGTGCAACATATACGCCAAAGGCGTGCATAGTGATGATAATAAGCTTATAGAGCGAATCCCAACCGTCGATATCGAGTGTTGGGTTGCTCTCGGCAAAGCCCAAGTCCTGCGCGAGTTTGAGGGCTGCGCCATACGACATATTCTCGTTGAAAATCTTCGATAGAATAAAGTTCGACGAGCCATTGAGGATACCCTTCACAGAGCATAGAAGGTCGTTGTCGTAGTACTCCTCGAGGTTACGGATAACAGGAATAGAGCCACACGCTGAAGCATCATACAAAAGAGCGGTGTTGTACTGCTCCTGAAGGTCGATAAGTTCTACAATATGGTGACCAAGCATCTTCTTATTTCCCGATACCACAGGAATACGGCTCTTGAGAGCGCGCTTAACGATATCGTATGCTGCCTCCGCATCGTCGATAACCTCGACAATAAGGTTTATATCCTTGTCGTTGAAGATATCGTCGGCATTGTTTGTAAACTCCGCCTTGATGCCACGCTCCTTCTGCATATCGCGAACGCAGATACGCTTGATAGTGACGTTGTTAGAGTTGATACGCTGTAATACATCATATAGACCGCGACCTACATTACCAAAGCCGAAGAGTCCGATATTGAGATTTTTCATAGTATATTTAGCTAATAAAGTTTGTTATTATTGTATTCAATTTTTCGTGTTCTACGAGGAAGCCGTCGTGACCAAACTCCGACTCTATAAGGTGATACTCCACATTGGCGATATGCTCCCGAAGTGGCGTATGCGCCTCTGGCGGAAAGAGTATATCCGAACTTATCGCCACCACCAACGTGCGCGCCTCGATACCGCGCAATGCCTCGGCTACGCCACCTCTGCCACGACCTATGTTGTGCGAGTCCACAGTCTCCGAGAGACGGTAGTAGGACATAGCATTAAACCTACGACGTAACTTCTCGCCCTGATACTGCTGATAGGAGTGTACGCGACGCTCAAACGACACATCCTCGCCACCATCCAACTCCTGTTGTGTAGCATTGTAGGCAGCACCACCGCGATAACTTATCAGTGCCAACGAGCGTGCCACAGCCATACCATCGGTACCAGCATCGTCACGTCGCTCGCCCCAACTCTTATCGAGGCGTATCGCCATACGTTGTGACTCGTTGAAGGCTGCTGCCCAAGGCTCCGAGCAGGTTGTGGTGGCTATAAGTGCCAAGTTCTCCATAAAGTGAGGTTCCATAATCGCCCACTCCATACACTGGAAGCCACCTATAGAACTACCAATCAGCAATTTAACACGCTCAACACCCAACTCGCGCGCCAAGAGTTGATGACAATGCACCATATCGCGTACCGTAAAACGCGGAAAGTCGTAGTAGTACTTCTCGCCCGTAGCAGGATTTATAGATAGTGGCGATGTAGTGCCATAGTGCGAGCCGAGGAAGTTGGCGCACACAACGAAGTAGCGTGCAGGGTCGAGGAAGCGTCCCTCCTCAACGGTATGAGGCCACCAGTCTGCCACGTCGGAGTTGGCAGTGAGGGCGTGACATACCCATATTACATTATCCTTCGCCTCGTTGAGTTCGCCAAAGGTGTCGTAGGCAATCTCCAACTCTGGTAGTACCTCGCCCGACTCAAGCACAAAGGGCGAGTTATATCTATAGAGTTTGCTCATACTACAATGCGCTTAATGCCTGCTCGTAGTCGGCAATTATATCCTCCACATTCTCAAGACCGAGCGATACGCGCAATAGCGTTGGCGTGATGCCCGCAGCGCGCTTCGCCTCGTCCGAGAGTTGCTTGTGTGTTGTCGATGCTGGGTGTGTCACGACAGATATTGAGTCGCCAATCATCGTCATATTACCCGATAGTTTTAGGCTCTCGACAAACTTAACCGTAGAGTCCAAGTCGCCCTTTAGTTCGATTGTCAACACTGCCGAAGCACCAAAGCGATAGTATTTCTGCGCCAAGGCATATGATGGATGATCCTCGAAGCCTACGAAACTTACACGCTCCACCTTTGGGTGGTTACGGCAGTACTCTGCCAACTTATACGCCGACTCCACCTCGTGCTTAACACGCAACGACAGGGTCTCCAAGCCGAGCAACATCAAGTAGGCATCAAATGGCGAAGGACAGCAACCGAAGTCGCGCATACCATCTACCCTACACTTCACGATAAACGCCTGTGCGCCAAAGGCATCGCACAAATTCAGACCGTGATAGCCCTCCGAAGGACCATCTATCTGTGGAAACTTTCCCGATGCGCGCCAGTCGAACTTACCGCTATCAACGATGATACCACCCATCGCTGTGCCGTGACCATTTATCCACTTTGTTGCCGAGTCGGTAATGATATCTGCGCCCCACTCGAATGGGTTGCATAGGTAACCACCAGCACCAAAGGTGTTGTCTACGATAAGCGGAATATTGTTGCTGTGTGCCACCTCTGCAAGAGCCTCGATGTCTGCCACACGACAAGTTGGGTTACCCATAGACTCCACAAAGAGTGCGCGGGTGTTCTCATCTACCAACTTCGCCATATCCTCCGCAGAGTCGCTCGCAGCCAAACGGCACTCCACGCCCAAGTTGCGCAAAGATATTACAAACTGGTTGTGCGTACCTCCATATAGGTATGGCGATGCCACGATATTCTCGCCCGCCTTTGCCAATGCCGTTACGGTAAGAAGTATTGCAGACATACCAGATGCTGTTGCCAAGGCTCCCACACCTCCATAGAGAGCTGTTATACGCTCCTCGTATGCCGATGTTGTAGGGTTATGCAGACGTGTGTAGATATATCCTGGCTCGCTGAGTGTAAACAGGTTAGCGGCATAGTCGCAGGTAGGAAAGTGATACGCCGCGGTTGGGTGTATCGCAATACCGCGAGCATTAGACTCGTCGATATGGTAGCCACCGTGTATTTGAAGTGTCTCGAAGTGTAGTTTTCTCTCTGACATAGTATCTCGTTTTTAGGTTATACATTATTATACCAAATGCATATCAAGCAATCTGGATCGCACATTTTGCGCTTAGTTGTTGGGCTATTTTGAGACTACTCGCAGAGGCTGAAAGCAACGTTTACTGTGCGTAAATGAGCATATCAAACTCAAAGCAGACGCCCAAAGAGCCAACAAGGCAATGCAAAATATTTTAGGTTGGGAGTTCGGTGTGGTGCGCAACCACACAAAGTTATAAGAGTGCCTAACGGCACATTCGCATAGACATACCCATCACAGCCATATTAGAGATAGCCGTAAATTGAAGTTTTATGTCGTATGCTCTGTTCATTATTCGGTTAGTAGGTTATGCAAAGATACAAAAAAAGTGCGAATTTCCAAATTTTACTAATAAATTATCACTTTTGAACAACCACATTTCGTGCTTCAGCGCGACCATCCTCAACAGTTACCACGTCGTACTCCACACGCCAGTTATGCTTTAGCGTGCGGTAACCATCGGTAACTATCGCTGTAAAGTGTACATAGGTATCGACTCCATCTTCGGATGTTATGAAGCCGTAACCACGCTTATCGTCGAACCACTTGACACGTCCTTTCATATCTTTTGCCTATTTCGTAGTCCAAAGTTACGAAATTTATTTATGGTTGCAATACTTATGACCATAAATTTTGCGTTAGTATTGTAGAATCAAATAAAATCGATTATATTTGTGGGGAGTATAGACTAAAAAAGAGAGTGTATGAACAGTAAATTTAAGATTGCATTGCTAACACTTCTTGGTTTCTCGGCATCCTCTTGCTGTGGCACAAAGAAGGTAGCCAAGGACGAGGATAAGAAGGAGCAGGATATCATCATCAACGAGGATAGCGACCCACGAGTACAACTTATGTACGGTGTGCCATTCCCTGATGGTAGCGTTGTACGCCCTGTAGATGAGAATGGTAACCCACAACCAATGTCGCCACGCAATGGTGCCAAGTCGGAGGGTGCAAAGCTTCCAGATGGTCGTGTAGCCGTTCCAGTATCAGAGGAGGAAGCTAAGGAGCGTATGGAGGATATGTCAAAGGAGCAGACTCACGACGAGGAGCCTGACGAGGTTGATATGGTCTTGGAGTAACCGTCTCGACGGGTAGTGGCTATAATCAGGTCGTGTTGACACTGATTGCTATTTACTAATCTATAGAATATTCCTACAGTGAAAGGACGACATATCGGCATCCGCAAGCGTCTTGCCCTCAAGGTTTTCAAGGGTATGTACGACGATGTTGTGGAGCGTCATAATCTGCGTACACTCTTTTGGGAGTGTACGCTTCGTTGTAATTTAAGGTGTAGACACTGCGGTAGCGACTGCCGTACAGATGTCAGCGAGAAGGATATGCCCTTGGAGGACTTTCTCAAGGTCCTCGATACCGAGGTTACGCCCAACGTAGACCCAGGTAGGGTGCTTATCATCTTTTCGGGTGGCGAGGTCTTGGTACGTAAGGATCTCGAGGAGGCAGGACGTGAGGTCACACGCCGAGGTTATATGTGGGGTATGGTGACCAATGGTCTCAGCCTCACACGCGAGCGACTACACTCGCTGATAGATGCGGGTTTGAGATCTATATCTGTGAGTTTCGACGGCTTTGCAGATGTACATAACGACATCCGCCAGAACAGCGAGAGTTTCGAGCGCGCACGCAAGGCTATAGGCTACATCCGCGAGGTGGAGGGTCTTGCCTACGATGTTATCACCTGCGTGACACCCGCTATGATAGAGCGTTTGGAGGAGTGGAAGGAGTACCTTATCAGCGAGGGCATACGCCACTGGCGCATCTTCTCGATATTCCCCGCAGGACGTGCCAAGCGCGACGATAGGCTAAACCTAAGCCCCGAGCAGTTCCGATACCTTATGGAGTTTATCCGCAACACACGCAAGGAGGGTCGCATCAACCTAAGTTATGCCTGCGAGGGCTTCTTGGGTGGTTATGAGACGGAGGTGCGCGACCACTTCTATATGTGCAATGCGGGCGTTACGGTGGCATCTATTCGTGTCAATGGCGACATTTCGGGATGCACAAGCGTGCGAGGCAACTATGCCCAAGGCAACATCTACCGCGATAGTTTCTGGGATGTGTGGCAGAATAGATTTAAGCCCTTCCGCAACCGCGAGTGGACCAAGACCGATGAGTGCAAGGAGTGTAAGGTGTGGGAGTTCTGCCGAGGTGGCGGTATGCACCTGCGCGACGACGAGGGCAAACTGATGTATTGCCACTACAATATGCTGAAATAGATAAAATAGGGCTGTCTAACAATTTGTTGACAGCCCTATTTCAGTAGGAAATTGTATAACAAGAGCCTATTTCAGGCACGCGAAACTCGAAATAGCGGAGTTTACTTAAACGTAAATAAGCATATTAAGAGCGAGTGCAACGCCAAGGTGCCTTGTTGGACAACTTCATTTTTTATAGTTTTATTATCACGCACCTGTTCACTGTAGGTGTATCGGGCGAAGCAAATGCCTGCTCGGTGTCGCCAACCCAGTTTGTAGTTATGCGCGAGGCGGGAACACCCAAGCCAATAAGGTAGTTCGCCACATTCTCGGCACGTTGCATCGATAGTTGCTCGTTGCGCTTGGCACTACCCGTCTCCTTATCGGCATATCCCGTAATGATGATATCAGCATCACTTGCCGTAAGTTGCGCTACAGTGCTATCGAGCGTTGCCTTTGCATAGTCCGTAAGCGTAGCCTCGCCTATGGTGAAGAACACCACGCTCTCGGTAGGTATCGTAGCCACCACAACATTGCTCTCGGTACGACTCTCGGCAAGGGAGTGACGTAGGCTCTCATTCTCGTTTTTAAGCACAGCGACATTGTTGTTCGTTCTCTTCAATTCCGCCTCACGACCTATAAGTTGCTCCTCAAGAGCCATTATAGCGAGCAAGTATCCATCTACATCGACCTGCGAGTATGCTGGCGACCAGTAACGCTGGTTGAAACGGTATGCCACACCCAACGATGCCGACATAGCCACTGCAAAGCGACCTCCGCGCTGTATCTCCTTCGGCAACGACCTCTCGGCTATAAGCCACGAGCGTAGGTCAAGTTCGATGTCAAAACGTGGCGAGATTCGGAACTTGTTTATAAGGCCCGTAGTGAAGGCGTACTCACCATTGTAGGGCGACTGCGACTTCTTGGTCCACGACATCGCAGTGTAGCCAAAGCCCATATAGGATACTGCCGAGTAGAACCTATCGGGGTCGTAGCCACCTATCCAGTTCGACATATTAATAAGGATGTCACCGTGAACAAAGAGGTAAGGCATCTTCACCTCCATACCACCTGTGCGCAGTATTGGGCGTGTGAAGTTATGAAACTCGCCCGCATCGAGTTGCAGACGCATACCAAGTGTTGGCACCACCCACTTAGATACGGCTATGTTGGCATTCCAGCCGTTGCGGTCCATAAACTTACCATAGTCGCTACCCTTTTGTGTTATCTGCAACAGCGAGTTACCACCCGCTGCAGCAACCTCCCAGTTATCCCAGAAGCGATTGGTATATACCCCCTGCCAACGTATTGGGGCGTACTCCTGCGCCTCAACTGTTACAGACACCATTGTAACAGCCATAAGACAAAGTATAAATCTTTTCATAGGTCAAAATATGGTTTATTATTTCGACCTATGAAATGACAAATACCACGCCACTATAGACTTATAGCATAGAAAAGAAGAGGTCTGAAGTATAACTCCAGACCTCTATCTATTTATGACAAGTCGCAGAAGCGACCAATAACGTCAATTAATTACTTGCGGATAGCAACATCACCAAGTGTTGGAACCACCTCCTTAGACTCGATAGTAGTTGTAGAGAACTTCGCAGCCTTAGCTACATTACCCTTCTTGCTGAACAACTCTGTACCGGTGTAGTCTACTACAAGGCTCTGAAGACCAGTGTTACCACCATCCTCAAGCTCATCATCCTTCTGAGACTCCTGATATGCATCCCACCAAGCAACGAACTCATCGGCATTTCGGCAACCATCGTAAGTAGGCTTTACCCACTGGCGGTATAGACTTGAGAACATACCGTCCATATCCAATACCACACCTACCAACTCGTATATACCACCAATCTCCAAGAATGTATAAGTGTGAGTAGCTGTAAGCGAACCAAAAGTTTCAATCATATAGAGAAGACCATCCATATACTGCTTCTCTGTGTAGTACTCAGACTCGTGACGACCTGTCCAGTCGTAGATCTCGAAGAAGTAGTCACCGTGATCCTCAGAGCTGAACTCTACCTCGTATGGGAATACTACCATACCTGCATAGTTCTCACCAGAGAGATACTCATAACCATCGATATTTGCGAAGTCGCTACAATCGTAGTAACCAAGATCCTTGAATGACATACTTACGCTACCAGCACCACCGTCCTTAGTTCTGAACTCAAGTTTGAAGATCTCCTTAGTAGTAGCAACACCACCACGAGAACCGAATGCGTAAAGAACGTAGTCTGTAGCTGGCTCAAGGTCACGAACAGATGTACTTACATCACCCTTAAGAAGAGCAAATTCAGTATTCATAAGAAGGTGCTGCTGAATCTCTGCATCGGTGTTACCGAATGTTTTCCAGTCAGAAAGCTTCTCCCAACCTGCTACATAGTAGTCATCGTTCGCAGCATCGAAATGGAACTTTGCAGTACGAGCAGTCAACTTCTCGTATGAAGGAGTGATAACATTGTCAGACATTGATACATTACCTGTACGGAATGGAACGATCTGTGGTACAGATGAGCAAAGACCGTTCTCCTCCATTGCGAATGCGAATAGGTAGTAGTCAACATTCGACAAAAGCTCGAAATCGTAGTGGCTTCTTGGTGTGTCGCCATCGAAACCAACGCTTGTATAATTTGCAATAATATCGTCTGCAGACATATCCTGCATCATATCAGCAACAGCATCTGACCACCAGTAAGAGAGAACCTCCTCGTTAGTTGTAAAGATCTGCTCACCCTCCAAAGTTACAAGATCATACAAGTAGCTATCAACAAGAACCTTAGGCAATACATCAAAGTAGTAGTGACCATCATAGTTCTTAGCAGTTACATCCGCAGATACCATAACACCGTCGATAATTTCGTACTGCATATCGAACTCAATGTTAGCCTGCTCTGGAGCACTAGTCCAAATAGTGAACATCTGTACATCAGAAAGCAAAGCACCTGATTCCCAGTCGAAGTAGTAGCAGTAGAATGTGTATGGTACACCAGCAGCTCCATTAGATACTACAATCTCACGTTCGTCACCAGTCTTAGCACGAGCCTGCATTATACCGACAGCATCCAAACCGTAGAACTGACCCAACCAATCGAAATAGAGCACGTCATCCTCGTAGAAGTCCTGACCAGTCTTGAACCCCGAAGCAACGATATATTCAGGGTGTGCAGACATCACAATATATGGAGTCTCCTTATCCTCTGGAATAACGTCTACAGTGTAGTCAAAATAGGTTGGTGTAATATTCTCAAGGCTGAAGCCCTTATCGATTCTTGCACCCTGCTTGATAGTAACAGCAACAGGATCAGCAAAACGATACTCGATAGTAAGGATACACTGACGTGTCTCGCTACCATTGTTAGGAGCAACCTTGATCTTGATAACATTAGGAGTAGAGCAATCTACACTCTCAACCCAATCTACAGAGGTGCTTGCAGAAAGCTTAGTACCTGGGTATGGGTTCTGAAGTTCATACTCAAGAGTGTAATCACCACCTGCAATACCTACGCTAATGGTACTCTTCTTAGGCTTAATCACTGATACCCAGTCAACAACTGGGCCATCACCTGGTTCCTTAGAATCATCCACTGGTGCCTCCTCACAAGACACTACAAATGTCAAGCACAACAAAGACCAAAGTAAAGTTTTCAAAGTTTTCATAGACATTTAAGTTAAAAGTTTAATATTTAGTTATTCTGTCTTCAACGCTCAAATAATTACCCCTTCGCAAAAGAGAATTTTACGGGTCAAATATAGGTATAAAAATGTAAAAATGCAAATTGTCGCCCCAAAATCACACTCTGTCTACCATATCATACACTCTGTCGATATTCCAGTTTATTGCGTAGGCTATTGCATATAAGATATTTTATTACTATTTTTGCCCAAAAGAATACTATTATATCTATTTGACAATGAAACTACACAGACTATTTTTATCCCTTTTTGCCATCACAAACGTAATGCTTTTTGGTGCTTGTCAGCAGGCACCCGAGGAGAGTATCGACGATGGCAAAACAACACTGAAGTTTGAGGCAACAAACCTTACCCTTGACGGCACTGGTGGCACATTCAGCATCGCCTACACCCTTACCAATGGCATCGAGGGCATCGACATCGCAACAGAGTGCGATGCCGAGTGGATAACAAACTTCCACAGCGATGGTAGCAACCTGCAATTTGACTATACACAAAACATTGATAGCAAAGAGCGTATTGCATCCATCAGAGTCACATACCCCAACACAAACAGCGTAATGCTGAACATCAGACAGCTTATCAACGATAGCATTACCTTCCAGTTGGAGATAACATCTGCAACCTCAACCACTT
Source organism: Alistipes sp. (assembly GCA_017647625.1). Taxonomy (GTDB): domain Bacteria; phylum Bacteroidota; class Bacteroidia; order Bacteroidales; family Rikenellaceae; genus Alistipes. Next base: position 17,526 of record JAGCKG010000173.1, read on the forward strand.
GCACAACAAAGATCACACCATCGGACCCAGAGGCTATATACATTGTATATATGGCAGAGGTGGACTACCTGCTAAGCAAGCAGATTAACACCTCGGAGGAGTTGTTCCTCGATGACCACGACTACTTTATGGGTTATGCCGAGCAGATGAATGCCCCTAAACTCAAGGAGTTCTTCCTTGCCAACTACTTCGCATATAAAGGCGAGCAGAGCATCGAGTGGGCAAGTATGATGCCAAGCAAGGAGTATGTATTGTATGTCTATGCCATCGAGTTCAACGAGGCAAACAACGACTACAGTCTCGCATCGCCAATCACATATCAGATGATAACACTCCCTGGTCCAGAACTTAAAAACGTGGAGTTCACAGTAGATATCGATGTCAATGGCCCCGTTGCCGAGTACAAGATTAACCCTAATGCGTGGGAGGGCAAGTACTACCTAACAATATACAAGGAGGGCGACTATTTGTACCGCGACAGCAACAACCCTGCAGACGAGGAGTATGCAAAGGCGGTATCTAACGTATGGCTCAGCACCATAAGTCAACTTGTGATGTCGGGATATACCCCTGACCAACTTTTGGAACTTATGTGTCTTGACGGCATCGTCGAGTATAGCGAGGTCCTTAGCGGTAGCACCAACTACGCAATGGTCATCTACGCAATCGAGAGCATCAACAACCTGCCACAGGTTATCTCTGTGCCACAGGTCATCAACTTCCGTACCGAGGATATTGGCGCATCGGATATGACCTTCGAAATCAAGGTGGAGAATAAGTATGTGCGCGTGGCGGATATCACCATCACACCATCTACCAACGAGCCTTACACCGCTGCTATCATCGCCAAGAGAGATATCCCAGAGTTGGAGGATAGCGAGATTATCGACTGGCTAAACAACACTGTCTCTACGGAGACATACTATGGCGAGATTAAAAACCATATCAACAATTTCCAGCCAGAGACCGAGTACTCGATATTGGTATACGGCTACTTTGGCGATGTTGTCACCACCAACCTCTTTCGCTACGACTTCAAGATGGATGCCGAGGGTGTATGCGAGAATAGCGTTATCCGCGTAGACTTTGATGGTCCTTATAGCCTTAAGGAACTTGAGGCATACGACTCCGACTACTACTATAACTATGGTATGTTTGAGGATATGGGTTGGTATGCTATGTGGGCAGAGATCTTCACCGAACAGCCTACATCGGATATCTTCTACTGCATCTACCGCGCTGATGACTTCAACACATATGGTGAGCAGGCGATATTGACAGACCTTGTGGCGTACACTTGCGACCCAGTACAGATGCTTACTGGTCAGAACGACGTGCTATATGTTATGTGCGCTGTATGTATGGACTACCGAGGCAACTATAGCGAAATGTGGATATCCGAGCCATTCCGACATATCTATAATAGTTCTACGAAACGTCCTATCGAAGAGTATCTCGAGAAGATCCACGGCACAGCATCGCCATCGGCAAAGCGCAAGAGCGCAACGAATGTGAATCTACTTGTAAGATAGTCAACAAGAGACTCTATAACAGACGAAAGACTGCCCTGCAAGGCAGTCTTTTTTGTTGCGTGAAGCGAGTTAAAAAAGTAATTAGTAACTGTTAAAAGGCTGCGACTTTTTGCGCAGAAGATGGGGATGCTGGGGAGTATGGGTAGAGTGGGGATTATGGGGAAGCGCGAGCATCATTAAACTACAATGCAATGCAAAGCGCAGAATAGCGACAACGCGGACTAACGCACGACCTCATCCCCACTATCC
>JAGCKG010000007.1 GCA_017647625.1 Alistipes sp.
TGGGGATGCTGGGGAGTATGGGTAGAGTGGGGATTATGGGGAAGCGCGAGCATCATTAAACTACAATGCAATGCAAAGCGCAGAATAGCGACAACGCGGACTAACGCACGACCTCATCCCCACTATCCCCAGAATACCCAAGTTCCCCACAGCGTAGCTGTCGCTTGGAACAAGCGATATATGAACATTCAGGGTTGCACGACCCAATTTCTTGTCAGAAGGGGCATAAATAATTAGTAATTAGTAGAGAGTAATTAGTAATAGTTTTGCTTGGAACAAGCGATATATGAACATTCAGGGTTGCACTACCCAATTTCTTGTCAGAAGGGGTCAGATGCAACGCTCGGCAAAAATGCCACCGATGGGTAGTACTTGGCGTACGTCCCATTGGTGGCACTTTTTGTTAGCGGCCGCAGATGACCCCTTATCACAAGAAATTTAATTTTTGATTTTAGAGGAGCAGATTTGTTCTATCGCAAAAGAAGAGACTCTGGGATAGTACATTTTAGTACAGCCCAGAGTCTCTTACTTTTAGGGATAGGACGAAGATGCCCTATATAAATCGAAAATTCACAAGAAATTATTCAATTGCCTGCGCCTCTCGCTTCGCCCTCGCCTCCTTACGAATCTTAAGCGGAGTCTTGTGTAGATACTTACGACAGAAGAGGGCAAAATGGCCGTGGTTTGTGAAACTATACATCTTGATGATGCTCTTTAGCGGCACATTGGTATCGGTTAGAAGTCGCTCAATCTCCTGAATACGCTGTTTCTGCATCCAGCTATAAGGGGTATCGTTAAACTCCTGCTTAAACATATTGTTGAAGTGCTGTACGCTGAAACCGCAGATATCTGCCAACTCCTCAACAGTCTTAACACGAGGGGCGTTGTTACGCACCAACGACACAAACGACTGGTTGCGGTCGAAGAGGTTGTAGAATGTACGAAGCTGAATCTGAGGTGTATAGAAGAACTTGAAGATGATGAACATCTCCTGAATCTTAGCACGATGCAGGTGGTTACACTTCATCGAGTTGTCAAGGTATACACGAATAGACTGTAGCAATAGGTTCATTGGCTCGTTCATAGCCACCTGTGTGAACTTATAACTAATCTTCTTTATCTTACCTACGATACTGTTGAAAGGTATCATATCGCAAGTAGCACCTGCGGCGATAAAGTGTGCCTTTATAATCTCCACGTCTGAAAGAGCGGTAATCTCGTAGTGGAATGCGCGGAAGCAGAATACGAAGTGGCCCTCACGCACTACATAGTCGTTTCTCTCCTCAGAGTTAATCTCGAAGTTACCAGATGTAAGGAACAAAAGCGAGTTGAAATCGCCACGCTCAACAACCAACTTTTCGCCCTCTTTAAGCGTAATCAGCGAAAAGCCAGCCTCAGGCTCAACCGTATATGAGTGGCAAGTAGCAGGACATTGGTTCGACATATTATATCAAAATTTTAGGTTAATATGTTTTTTTATATTTACTTTTTCTCTTTACAAATGTATAAACATTTATTTGATTTCGCAACATTTCCATCAAAAAAGTGTAAAAAAATATGCAAATATTTCAGTTTTTAGGTCTTTTTGAGGGTTAAAAAGATATCTATAACACTACTATTCGACAATATTTTTCAACTGCTATTGCGGGCAACAATTAGGGTGGAAATTCGATGTTGGAAACATTTAAATTAAATTTTTTATCTCAAAAGACTTGACAACGGGGTTTTAATGTTGTATATTTGCGATGCAAATCTAATTATTTAACACAATATCTTAAACTTTTATAGTATGAAAAACTTGATTACCATCGCTATGGTGGTGCTATTGGCTGCGCTATGCCTTGAACTAAACAGGGATAACCAGCGACTGCGGGCTAATGAGCGAGCATTGAAGCAGAGCGTGATGTTCTACCAGACAACGGCAAATCGTAGTGTCGCCTCTGTCGAGTCACTGACACTCGAACTAAACGAGTTCAAACGACAGCACCGAGAAGATCGTGCTACAATAGAGGAACTGGGCATCCGTCTGCGCCGTATGGATAGTTATGCCAAGAGCGTAACAGTCTCAACGCTAAGAGATACCATTATTCTCCGCGATACCGTCATCCTACACGACAGCCTACGGTATGTCCACCACACAACTGCCTGGACTACGCTCCGCGCCTTGCTAAACCGCGATACGATGAGTTACGAGATTATCAACTACGACACCCTGCATCAGGTTGTCCACCGCGTACCTCGCAAATTCTGGTTTATCCCCTACGGCACAAAGGCGATCCGCCAGGAGATCACCTGCTCCAACCCCAACACACGACTAATTTATACGGAATACCTGGAGATAAATTAGGCGTAAGTAAACACTCGTGTCTCGTTAATTTTCTTATGCACCATTTGAAATATTTGTAATTCAGTAAGTTATAGCGATATTTTGATTCTGTCGATTTGAAATTTTATCTTTGGTGAAATTTTATAAGTCGCTATGAATCAGGGGAAATACGTTTTTGCTCAATTAGTAGAGTTTTTACCAAAGGCAA
>JAGCKG010000008.1 GCA_017647625.1 Alistipes sp.
ATCTGTTTCGAGGGCGCTATGCGGGCATAGCAACCGAGAAAAGATATGAAAGATGCCGAAATAGACACAAAAGCGACCGAAAGATAAAATACAACCTCCTATTGTTAAACTTAATTTACTAATTTATAGAACATCCCTATATTTCCTTATGCATCGTGGTGAGGTGTTTTTAAAAGATTGATTATAAAGTGGTAGTTTTTGTAAATAAATGCTGATAATTGGAATATTATACTTATATTTGCGCGTTAATGTGACTATGTAAGTTGAAGAAATTAATATTTCAATGAGACAATTATACAGACTACTATCGCTTGCTATGTTGCTATGCTCGGTTGTAACGGCATCAGCGCAACAGAGAATTACGGTTAAGGGTGTTGTCACCGATGCTTCGGATTCAACGCCTTTGATTGGTGTGAGTATCGTCACTGGTCCGGGTACGGGTGTGACTACGGGTGTGGATGGCGGATACTCGGTTACGGTTGATGAGGGAACAACCCTTGTCTACCAGTATTTGGGTTATAAGACCGTCGAGTGGATTGTGCCAGCGGGTCAGCGTGAGTTGCGCTACGATGTGGCTATGGAGTTCGACGTTGTCGACCAACTTGAGGAGGTCGTGGTTGTAGCCTACGGTACGCGTAAGAAGGGTACTATCGCAGGCTCGGTGTCGACCGTTAAGAGTGAGAAACTCGAGAGCGTGCCAGCCGCAGGTTTTGATCAGGCGTTGCAGGGTCAGAGTCCAGGTCTGATGGTGTTGTCTAACTCGGGAGAGCCATCAAAGGCTGCTACGTTCCAAATTCGTGGTACAAACTCTATCAACTCGGGTACTGCGCCACTCTTTATCCTCGACGGTGTGCCTATCTCAAGTTCCGATTTCAATGCTATTTCGCCTTCGGATATCGAGTCGGTATCTGTGCTAAAGGATGCCTCGTCGTCATCAATCTATGGTGCGCGTGCGGCTAATGGCGTTGTGGTTATCACCACCAAGCGCGGTACTACATCCGACGATGCAAAGATTACCTTCCGTAGCCAGTTTGGTATCTCACAGTTGGCGCACGGTAACTGGAATTTGATGAATACCAAAGAGCGTATCGATTTTGAGAAGCAGATAGGTCTTGATGCGGGCAAGAACTACGATGTCCTCTCGCAGACCGATATCAACTGGCTCGACGTGGTCTTTAACGACCGCGCTGTGTTGCAGAGTTACGACCTCTCGATTAGTCGTGCTACGGATAAGATGAACTACTATGTGTCTGGTTCGTACTACGATCAGGATGGTATCGCACATAGTTCTATGTTCCGCCGATATAACCTACGCGCCAATGCCGATGTTAAGGCTTCGGAGTGGTTGCGTTTGGGTACAAATACGATGATCGTGTACGAGGAGGTACAGCAGGCGGAAGATGGCGAGTATGCGCTATACTCTCCAATCTCTGCGAGTCGCTTTATGTTGCCTTACTGGAATCCATACCGCGAGGATGGCTCTATTGCGTCGGAGGCTGATGGTTCGTGGAAGGGTACAGGTCAGAACCCTTTGGAGTGGATGGACAACAACCAGCAGTTGAACAAGAAGTATAAGGCGTTGTCTACACTCTTTGTAGAACTTACACCATTCAAGGGCTTTACCTTCCGTTCGCAGATGGGTGCCGATTATACCAACTCTACAGCCTTTATGCAGTCGACTCCAAGTTATGTCGCAAATAATGGCGTGGGTGCTGCGGGACGTGCTGCCTACAACACCGTAAACCTCACAATCACAAATACGGCAACCTATCAGAAAAATATCGACAACCGCCACTCGCTCAACTTTATGTTGGGTCAGGAGGGTGTCAACTACTATTATGAGGGATTCCAACTTATCACACAGGGACAGAATAACGACTTCCTAAATACATTGTCATCTGCATCGCGTGCTTCGGTGTGGAGCGATGTAACCGACTCGTATAGTTATCTATCATTCTTTGGTCGTGGTGAGTATAGTTTCGACAACCGCTATTATGTAGATATGTCGTTGCGTACCGATGCTTCGTCGCGTTTCGGTAAGGGTGGTCGCTGGGCTACATTTTGGTCGGTAGGTTTGATGTGGAATGCGCGTAAGGAGGCATTTTTGGAGGGCGTAGATTGGCTCTCGAATGCTCAGGTAGCCTTTAGTACTGGTACTTCGGGTAACTCCTCAATTCCTAACTACGACCACTTGGCATTGGTTGGCGGTGGTGCTAACTACAACGACCAGATGGGTATATACCCAATGCAGAGCGGTAACGAGGATCTTGGTTGGGAGAAGTTGTGGACAACAAATATTGCCTTCCACCTCGGCTTCTGGAATCGTTTGAATGTAGACTTGGAGGTCTATAATAAACTTACTACCGATATGCTTATGTCAGTACCAGTATCGTATGCCGATAAGGGCGAGGGCTTCCGCTGGGATAATATCGGTGCTATGGTCAATGGTGGTGTTGAGTTGCAGTTGAATGCAGACATCGTGCGTAGTTATAACTTTGTGTGGAACGTATCTGCCAATGTTTCGTATAATAAGAATGTGATTACTGAGTTGTATGGCGACCTCAATGAGTATGAGATGTCATCTACAAGCACCAAACTTGTTAAGGGTCATTCGGTAGGTGAGTTCTTCGTAAACCGTTATGCGGGTGTTAACCCTGCTAATGGTGATGCGTGGTGGTTGGATGCCAAGGGTAATATCACCACCGAGTACCGCGAGAGCGATAAGAAGATGATTGGCAAGAGTTATATCGCCCCTTGGCAGGGTGGTTTCGGCACAACGCTTACCTGGAATGGCTTTACGCTATCGTCACAGTTTAGTTGGGTGGCAGACCGCTGGATGTTTAACAACGACCGTTTCTTTGAGGAGAGTAACGGTCTCTACTCATCATATAACCAGTCGCGTAGATTGCTCACAGATCGTTGGATGAAGCCTGGCGATGTGAAGGATATCCCTCGCTATGGTGTGACACCACAGATGGACTCTCGTTTCTTGGAGAATGCATCGTTCTTGCGTCTAAAGAATGTGATGCTTAGTTACTCGGTGCCACGCAGTGCTTTGCGCAAGATCAAGGTCTTTAGTGCAGTAAGAATCTATATTCAGGCACAAAACCTCTTTACCCTAACACCATTTACAGGTCTCGACCCTGAGGCGTCGAGCAACGTATATAAGGCGCAGTACCCAATGTCGCGCCAGTACTCTATGGGTGTTGATTTGAACTTCTAAAACCTCGGATGGCTATGATTAAGAATAAGATATATCACGCATTTGTATCTGTGGCTATGCTTGTGGCAGTAGGCATAAGTGCCACATCTTGCTTGGATAAGTATCCAGATTACGCGATACCCGCAGATAAGGCTATCAACACTCTCGATGAGATGGATCAGGCTGCTATAGGTCTCTATGCAAGTTTCCTTAGCGGTGCATTGTATAGCGGTTATTTGACCCTGCTCCCCGATTTGCAGTGCGATTTGGCGTATGCCGTAAATGGCTATTCCAACATCTATGGTAATATATGGCGTTGGGATATTTTGGCAACCAACTCGGAGATTACCTCGGTATATGCATCGTTGTATTCGGTTATTGCTAACGCCAACTTTATGTTGCAGTACGCACCTCGTGTGGAGAAGACGCTTATTACCGACGATGAGTTCGAGCAGTTCAACCAGATATGTGGCGAGGCATACTTCGCTCGTGCCTTGGCATACTCGGAACTTATAAAACTCTACTGCAAGGATTATGATAAGGATACTGCATCCACAAATCCGGGTGTTGTGCTTGTGACAAAGTATAATACCGATGAACTTATGGTACGCGCATCGCTCGAGGAGTCGTATAAGAGGGTTATCGACGACCTCGATATGGCTATAAAGTTGATGGATATAGATGAGCAGAACTTCTCGGGTGCTATATATAGTTCATCATACTTCAACGAGTATACAGCCTATGCTCTCCGCGCGCGCGTAGCGTTATATATGAAGGACTACAAGACGGCTATTGATTATGCATCAAAGGTTATCGATAGCGGTTATTACGTTCTCTCGCCAGCCAATGTGGAGTATACCTCTGGTATGAGTTACTTTACATATATGTGGCAGTACGACGAGGCTACCGAGATTATCTGGAAGATAGGTTATACGATTAACTCCTACGGTGGTGCTTTGGGTCAGCCATTCTTCAACTACGACTATCGCAGTATGAAGCCCGACTATGTGCCTGCGGAGTGGGTACTCGGTCTATATGACTCGAGCGACTTGAGATATGATAACTACTTTGCGACATACCAGACAGGCTACGATCACGGCTTGCAGTGGCCATTATTGTTCAAGTATTTTGGTAATATGTCGTTCTACAACAGCAACATATTACATACTTCTATGCCAAAACCATTCCGTCTTGCAGAGCAGTATCTTATTCGTGCCGAGGCATATGCTATGAATGGAGACTACTCGCTTGCGGGTGCTGATATCGCCACATTGCGTGCTGCACGATATGTCTCATATGGTAGCAGTGTCTCGATGACAAAGGATACGGCAATGGAGATTATCGAGCAGGAGCGCGTTAAGGAGTTGTATATGGAGGGCTTCCGCCTTATGGACCTTAAGCGTTGGGGCAAGGGCTTCGAGCGTAAGCCACAGGAGCAGTCGTTGGAGAATGGCTCGTCGAAAAAGATTGAGGCTGACAATGTATTCTTTGTATGGCCTATACCAAAGCACGAGTTGGAGGCTCCAGGCTCGATGATAACACCAAACGATAGTAACATATAGAAATATAACGAGTTATGAACTTTAAGTATATATTGGCTATCTGCGTAGCACTCGCCCTTACGGCGTGTAAGGCAGACTATACAGTACACACGACACCCGATATCATTATGTTCTCGGCAGAGAACTACACCTTGGGTGTTGTCGACAGCGAGGAGTGGCTTGAGATACCTGTCTCGGCAACAAAAGTTGTGAATTACGACCGCAACATCGGCGTTGAGGTCATCGCCAAGGAGAGTAGTGCCGTTGAGGGACTTCACTATGTTGTGGAGTCTAATACGCTGACTATCGCCAAGGGAAAACTCACCACAGCCCTTCGCATACGAGGTCTTGTGGAGAATATTGGCATAGGCGAGGAGTTGACCTTGACCCTTAATTTGGTACTCGACGATGAGAATGTGTCGGATATGTACGGCACACGCAGTGAGGTGAGTCTACAGCGTTGCTGTAAGTTTGATATCAACAACTTCGTTGGTTACGCAAAGATTACCTCTACTTGGACTATGCAGTATATGAATAGCGATGCTTGTTTGGTGTCTACCGAACTTGGTGCAGATAATAAAAGTATCATTATCAAGAATATGTTCTACGATGGCTACGATATTGAGGTTACCTTCGACGATAGCAACATCTTGGAACCACGAGTGATTCTGCCAGAGGCACAGGTGCTTGGCTCTACGGGCGAGGCCTTTGGTACTATCTATGGCGATGGTAAGTTGCTTATGAGTGAGCCTATGGGTTACACCTCATATTTTGGTGCTTGCGAAAACTTTATGGTCTTGTACACGATGATGTATGTTGAGAATGTCGGTACGGTGGGTACCTATGTCAACATCTTCGAGTGGGTAAGCGATGATGAGGCAGAGCGTATTAAGCGTGAGGGTTTCTAATGGTGAATAATAATAAAAAGTAAAGTATATGAAGAGTCTACGTAAACTATTGTCTATGGTGCTTGTTGTGGCTGTTGCCCTCGGCGCAATATCGTGTAGCGAGAGTGAGGAGGTAACTCCACAGCTCCCTGATATGAAGACTATCAAATGTAGTGCTGGTGATAGACCAGAACTTGTATTTACCACGCAGAACAACTGGCGATTAAGTTCAGATGCAGTGTGGTGTAAGTTCAAGACCTCGGGTGGCGACTTGCAGGATATATCTGGCCGTGCAGGTACGCATAAGATTACGCTTGTGATTGGTAATGAGCAGATTAAGGATCGAGTGACAACAGCAAATATTACCATCATTATGGGTAGTAACAAGGCTGTTATCGCAACTGTTGAGCGTGAGCCAGATCATTACTATCTCAAGGTTTATGATATCACTGGTACTCCTACAACCGATAAGGTTATCAAGATCAGTTATGGCGGTTACACCCCAGTACTCATTGAGGCTAACTTCGACTTTGCAGCGGTGGAGTATCCCGATTGGATAGATATCAGAGAGGGTTCAATCTCAGGTGTTGCGGGCGAGCAGGTAGAGGCGTACTTGCGTATCGTGCCTAATGGTGACCGCGAGCGTTTCCCAATAAAGAAGGAGGATGGTCACGTAATCACCTTCTCGGATATCAACCGAAGCGAGGATAAGACCTTTAGTTGTCCTATCATCTATAGCGGTATGGGCGACTATGAGATTGTTATTGAGGGTCCTACAGAGAATGAGTTTGGTTGGGAGGTTACGCCTGATGGCAAGAGTTTCAGCCAAATTACAGCGGACGGCTCAGAGGTAACATTCGAGAATGAGTTGCTATACAATATCGTGGCGCAGAAGAATGTTTACTATATGGTCTATATCGAGAATATCATCGAGAGAGGTATGCCTTCGTATAAGATATATACCGAGGGTGATGACTTCTGGATGCACTTCGACAAGGAGCGTATGGCTCTTACCGTAGATCCTGCAAGCAAACTACGCTATGGTTATGCTATGGCATTGCCACAGGGATACTACAACTTTATCTCTGTCGATCTAAAGGATGACTTCCTCTTCGAGACCGATAATAGTTCGGGTATTGATTTGCCAGTGTTGAAGAACGACTACTTAAAGTATATTGCAACATCGCTTACACAGCGTAGCAACAATGAGGCAGACCCAGAGACACAGATGCATATCTATCACTCTATTACAACCTACGATATCCCAGCAACGCGATATACTGACGCGGGTGTTAAGGCATACTATGGTGTTGAGGAGGCGTATACTGCACCATTTATCAACTCTATTCCAGATAGAGAGCCTTGTATCGTGATTAACCCTCGTATCGAGGGCTGGTCAACAGCGAACTACGAGAATGGTGAGGTGGGTGTTGATGTATGGTATAAGGGCGAACTCTTGAAGATGTCGGATAAGGAGTACTACATTGGCGAAAATGTCGATGAACTTCTATCGTTGCAACTCTATGGTCCAAAGTCGGGCTTTGAGATTGGTGGCGAGAATATCTACGTCGTATTTAAGGTCGGTGGCGAGGCAAAGAAACTCCTCGTGGTAACACCTCCAACGAAGTAATTGTAACCGCAAACAACTACAATTATGAGAAACAAGTTCATACTACTATGTACGACGATACTTACCTCTACGTTGTTCCTATTATCGGCTTGTCAGCACGATAATACCGAGGAGCAATCTGTGGAGTATGGCTATGTGGCATTCCGTTTGGTCAAGGAGTCCTCTTTGGAGGCGGAGGCCAAGACTCGTGCAAGGCTCAATTGGCTTTCGGATGCGCATAAGGTTACCGTTACAATGCAGTCCGAGGATCTTACTACATTGAAGCAGACTCTACCAATTACGTACTACGATAAGGAGTTGGCAGAGTGGGGCGTTACGAGCGATAAGTTGCGTATGCTTGCTGGTAGTTATAAGGTCTTGGGATATAAACTCTACGATAATATCGATAATGAACTTTTGGATGCCCAGTGTGAGGGTGTTGAGTTCGAGGTTGTCAAAGGTGGACTATCGGTATGCGACATCGCTGTTGAGGAGGCTGTGGAGCGTGGTAAGGTGGCCTTTAGATTGGTTAAGCACTTTTGGGAGGAGACCAGAGCAGGTGGCGACTACCTCTTTGAGAGCATCAAGGCGGTGGATGTAACCGTAAAGCACGCCTTTACAGGTAAACTTACGACGTTGGAGGCTCGAGAGTTGCAACTCGTTGAGGAGTTTGTAGAGGGCGCGAAGGATGAGTCTTTGTACAATCGCAATGCCCTTACGGCATATATCGAGTGTGCTGAGAGTTTCTGGTTGGAGGCTGGTGACTATACCATCACCTCATATACCACATACTCTGACGCAAAGGCGAAGTATGTATTGGAGACCGCCTCTATTGCGGACCTAAATAAGAAGTTCAGCGTTGAGGATAACCAACTTAACGTTGTCGAGCAGGTGCCTATCTTGCTCTCTACCACTGCGGAGCATATCAACGACTATATTGCCCTAAAGGAGATTTGGTTGGCTCTCGATGGCGAGAATTGGTCGTTCTATGGCGAGGAGTATCCCGCAGGTAGCAACTGGGACTTTAACAAGGATATCGATATGTGGGGCGACCAGCCTGGTGTGACACTCAATGCAGAGGGTCGAGTCGAGAACCTTAACCTTTCGGGCTTTGGTGCTAAGGGTGTTGTGCCTGCTGCTATCGGTCAACTTACCGACCTTAAACTCCTCTACTTGGGTAACCACAACGAACTTATCGGTGGCTACGACTCGTCGGAACCTATAGATTCGCGCAACTATTATCGTCGCGTGCTTCAGCGTGATGCTCGTGAGGGTTTGAGCCTTGAACTAAAGAGTGTTATCAACCGCGATGCTACACAGCGACCAATACTTTCAAGTCGTATCGATCGCAAGGATGTGGCGTTTGGTAACCTCACAAATGGCATTACGGGTATCTCACGCGCTATGATGCGCCTAACAAAACTTGAGCAGTTCTTCATTGCCAATGCGCCTATCACTACCGAGGGCTTCTTTGTTGGCGAGAAGGAGGAGTCGTGGAGTTGGGAGAACTTCACAAATCTTATGGATGTGGAGATTTACAACTGTCCAAACATTACGGCTCTGCCACGCGAACTCATCACCGAGTTGCCAAACATCCAGTCGTTGAATGTGGCTATGAACTACGGCATTTCGGGCGAGCAGTTGAAGGCAGACTGGGAGGCGTTGATTGATGGTAATTCGGGCGATAAGGTGCAGATTCTATATATTGGTTACAACAACCTTCAAGAGACCCCATCGTACGACTACCTAAAGCGTATGTCGAAGATAGGTCTTTTGGACTGTAACAGTAACAAACTGCGCATAGTACACCCATTTGGTAAGGAGGTGTGTCCAACCACACTTATCTACGACTACAACCAGATTGAGAATATATATCCTGCCGAGGATGGCTACTTCTGTGGTCTTAACCAGTTGGAGGACTTGACTTGCTCGAATAACAAGTTGACCAAGTTGCCAGACCTCTTTAGTGCCAAGTCGGTATATTCGATGATATCGTTGGACTTCTCGTCGAACGACATCAGCGAGTTGGAGAATGGCGAGCAGTGGCGCGGTGTCAACACCTCGACGCTAAATCTTGCAGATAACAAGTTCGTGGAGTTGCCAAAGCGTCTTATCGGCTCTGGTTCAAAGATTGAGACCTTGATGCTTAGTTCTAACGGTATGCGTAAGATTGAGGCAGGTGCGCTTAAGGGTACTGGTAGCGAGTATCTCACTACTATCGACCTTAGTTTCAACCGCCTAACAGAGATTCCATATGAGGATTTCAGCATTACAAATATCCCATTCCTCTATGGTATCGACCTATCGAGCAACGCCCTTTCGGCATTCCCATATGCTCCGCTATCGATTGATAGACTCACTGTTATCAGCATCCGCCAGCAGCGCGATGATGAGGGTAACCGCACACTATCGGAGTGGCCAGAGGGTATCGGTAACCACAAGGGTCTTGCGGCATTGTATATAGGTTCTAACAACTTGGGCAAGATTAACGATACAATATCGCCATACATCTTGCTATTCGAGATTAAGGATAACCCAAATATCTCGATAGACCTAAGCAACGTCTGCCCATATATCGAGATGGGATACTACGAACTTATCTACGATTCGACACAGGATATTCGTGGCTGTGACGCTCTAAATCTTGATTAAACGCTGTGACTATGAAGAAGTTTTACTATTATATTCCTCTTTTGGCGGGTCTGTTGTTTTGCGCCTGCCAGAATGATGTTCCTGCAATCGAGGGTTTCGATGCCGATATCTCGGCTATCGAGGCGGAGGCTGTAGGTGGCGAGTATTATGTTACTATCCGTTCCGAGAAGGAGTGGGTGGCATTGGTTGAGGAGCCTTGGGTTATGGTATCTCCTGCGAATGGTCGTGGCGAGACACGATGCAGTATCAAGATCGACTCTGCGCTGATGGATAAGTCGCGTCAGGCGAATGTCGTTATCAACGCAGTCTTTGAAGACCCTAAGACCATCGCTATTACGCAGAAGGGTTTCGAGAAGGCTATCACTCCCGAGAAGAACACTATCAATATTGAGGCCTCGGCAATCAGAGCCGACAGATGGGTGGAGTTCGATGTAATGGCAAACGTGGAGTTTAAGATTCAGGGCAATGCCAACTGGATTGAGGTGGGTGACGACTACGAACTCGACCTTGATCGCGGTATGCGCCCACGTACCACACGTGTGCGCCTCGACTGGAAGATGAACTCCGAGCCAAAGGAGCGTATCGATACACTACGCTTTATAAGCAACGATAGCGATGAGTTGGAACTTGCCACAATCAGGGTGTGCCAGTCTGCTGGTCCTTTGATTGAGGATAGCCGTGCGGGCGACTCGTTGGCGGTAATCACCATCTTTGAGAAGTTGGAGTGCTGGGGCGATAACGGCATCTCTTCGACAGAGAATATGAATCGCTGGGACTGTGTGCGTTTGTGGGAGAAGTCGGATAAGAGCCTTCCTACGCCAGAGGCTGTAGGTCGTGTGCGTGACCTCGACTTAAATTACTTCAATACCGAGGATGGCGTGCCTGTGGAGATTAAGCACCTCAAGTATTTGGAGACTTTGTCGTTGTTTGGTAACGTAAATACTATGCTCAAGAGCATCGACCTTTGCGAGGAGGTTGCAACACTCGAGTTTTTGAAGGATTTGCGCATTGCAGCCTTCGGTCTTGTGTCGTTGCCAGCCAATTTCGTTGAGTTGGGCGATACGCTTGAGTCGTTGGATATCAACTCTAACAACTTCAACGAGATACCTGCAGTCATTACCAAGGAGAATTTCCCAAAGTTGAAGAGCCTGAACCTTGCAAGCAACCGTCGTGCGTCGATTACCGATCTTCGTAAGCGCGAGTCGGCAGGCGAGGATGGTATAGGTATCTACGCCAATATGGATAAGAGCGATGTGGTTAAAAATCTATTCCTTTGGGAGGAGTTGGAGGAACTTCAGTTATCGTACAACTATATCGAGGGTAAGTTGCCAGATTTTAAGGAGATGCCTACATATACCGCTGAGGATGTAAGAGAGTTTGGCGATACGGTAAATTGGGCTGTTGGCAATGTGCCACGCATCCTGCCTAATATGCGTAGTCTGAAGATTAACCTTAACTTTATGACTGGCGACCTTCCAGAGTGGTTGATTTACCACCCACGCTTCTTGGAGTGGGGTCCAGAGGTATTGATATTCCCACAGCAGGAGAAGGCGATAAATAGCGAGGGTAAGAATGTAGGCTTTAACGATGTGCCATCATCGTTTGAGTACTACTTCGAGAAGTACCCTATGTATCGCGGAAGGTATGAGTTTAACGAAGAAACAGAGGAGTAACAATGAAGAGATATCTATATTCTATCGTGGCTGTTGCGCTTATGTCAACAGCGTGCGTAAACGATGATATTGCAACGCAGGAGGAGACATCGCAGAATAACGAGTTTGTTATTCCTGACGGTGCTAATCGTGGCGAGGTCATCATCAAGTTCAAGCCAGAGATGGAGTCTATCCTCGATCAGACGCTTACACGCTCTGGTGGCGAGGCTACACGTTCGGGTATTCCATCTACCGATGAGGTACTCGATATCCTCGGTGCTTACTCCTTTGAGCGAGTATTTCCTGTGGATACACGCCACGAGGCGCGTACACGCGAGGAGGGCTTGCACCTATGGTATATCGTGCGCTTCGATGAGAACGAGGATTTGAGGGTCGCGTTTGAGCGTCTGTCGAAGTTGGGCGAGGTTGATAAAATTCAGTGCAACAGAGAGTTAAAGCGTGCATATACTGGCGAACCAGTGTTCGTAAGTTGTGCCGAGGCTGATAGCAGACCTCAAACACGCACTACAGATATGCCTTTCAACGACCCAGATCTATATCGTCAGTGGTGCTATTTCAACGATGGTGCAACACGCGATTTCGTGAGCGAGAGAGCGGGTATCGTTGCAGGTGCAGATGCTGGTTGCTTGGAGGCGTGGAAGAAGTGCGTTGGCGACGAGGATATCATCGTGGCTGTTATGGATGAGGCTGTTATGTGGAGTCATCCCGACCTTGCGGATAACATCTGGATAAACGAGGGCGAGGAGTTACACGCTGGCGTAGATGCCGATGGCAACGGATATAAGGATGATAAGTATGGCTACAACTTCGTGCGTAACACTGGTGTGACATCGTGGACATCTAACGGCAGTACAGGTCACGGTACTCACGTTGCGGGTACTATCGCTGCGGTAAACGACAACAAGATAGGTTGCTCGGGTATCGCTGGTGGCGGTAAGGGTCGAAAGGGTGTTAAGATTATGACATTGCAGTTGTTCGATGGTATGAACTCATCAACCCTCGCTATGGAGGCGCGTGCGATGAAGTATGCTGCCGATAATGGTGCTGTGATATTGCAGTGTTCGTGGGGTTATAACTCTGCCAAGTCAAATCTTATTATGGGCTACACGCCAGGTCCTGCAACGGAGGAGGAGTGGGCTGCAATGTACCCATTGGAGAAGGAGGCTCTCGACTACTTTATACATAAGGCTGGCTCTCCAAATGGGGTTATCAACGGAGGTCTTGCAATCTTTGCTTCGGGTAACGAGTATGCTGCGCAGTCGTCGTTCCCTGCGGCATATTCGAAGTGTATATCGGTGTCTGCTATCGCTGCTGACTATACTCCTGCGTCATACTCAAACTATGGCCCAGAGGTATTGCTATCGGCTCCAGGTGGTGACCTTGAGTACTATGGTGAGCCAGGTAAGAAGGATGACCAGTACGACGAAAATGGCATTCTCAAGGAGCAGGGTGCTATCTTCTCGACGCTTGTGCTTAATGGCGAGGCGGGCTATGGCTACTACGAGGGTACATCTATGGCGTGTCCTCACGTCTCAGGTGTTGCGGCACTCGGTCTGTCGTACGCTAAACAGCAGGGTAGACACTTTACTTGGGAGGAGTTTCGCGATTTGATGTATGAGTCGGCAGAGGATATAGATCACTACTTCACAGGCGAGAAGTTGTACTATATGCGCCACGCATCTGCGGGAGCAACACCTATAAAGATGAATCTCGCGGACTATCGCGGTAAGATGGGTCGCTTGGTAGATGCCAACAATCTGTTGAATGCTATCGATGGTGGTGGTCGCGATATGCGCCTACCTAATATATATCTTGCTCCGGGTCAGAGCATCGCTATTCCGCTACGCGATTACGCTTTGGTAGATGTTACGGCTGTGGTAGTGAAGGATAATAGTGTGGCTACAGCGCGTTTCGACGAGAATAATGTCTATGTCACAGCCGTTGGCGTTGGTCAGACTGAACTTACGGTGGTTGCACCTAACAAGCAGTCTTCGATAGTTACGGTGCGTGAGGGAGCATCAGATAATGGCTGGTTGTAGCAGGCGATGAGGGCAAGGCTGATATATCTTGTCGTGGCGGTGTTGGTGCTTATGCCTATTTCGCTGTCGGCACAGAGCAGAACTCTTCTTTCGCGTGAGGCGTTGGACTCGTTGGTAAACCCGAGTAATTCGCCCAAGGCGGTTGGCTCGTTGAGTTTGTCGCAGTCAATCATAGACCTTGGCGATATCGAGGATGATGAGGTTGTCTACTTTAACTTCGAGGTGCGAAACCTTAGCCAACGAACTATTACAATTACGGAGTTTCGACCATCGTGTAGTTGTATCAAGGTGCTGTCCAAGCCTCAGAGCATAGCCCCCGATGCTACGCTTAGGGTGAGTGCCAGTTTTAACCCCGCAGGGCGCAGTAGTGCGTTTGGTTATAGGGTAAATATATATACCGACCTCGATAGTCAGTTGCCGTCGGAGCGCGTTATGGTCGAGGGTAGGGTGGTAAACGATGATGTATGGTTACATCTGCCCTATAGAGCGGGTGTGTTGCGCTTAAGTCGTAAGGAGGTAACCTTAACATCGCGTGGCGAGGAGCGCATTGTGGTGGCGAATAGTGGCGATAAGCCGATAACCATCACTGCAAAGCCTACGGTGGAGGGTCTTAGCCTACGATGTGAGCCAGAGGTGTTACAACCCGGTTGCGAGGGTGAGATGGTGGTATGGTATCGAGGCAATATGGACTCGGAACTCGATACAATACTTATTTTGGAGGGCGTGGAGGCTTCGCCTATAGAGAGCGTGATAAAGATAAAACTACGATAATAACGATAAGATATTGACTAATTTGTAGAACATACCTAAAGAGATAGAGTACTATGAAGTTTTTTAGAGAGATACTTGCTGTGGCCATTGTGGCTGTTGCGCTATTTGTTTCGGGATGCGATAAGGGTGGCGATGTTGATGGCACCCAAAGAGAGAATACTGCGGTGACATACTACACCATTGATGGCGTATGGATGCTTGAGGAGTGGAATGGCGCACCTCTTGTCGATGGTACACTCTTGTATGTTGCTCTCGACCGCAAGGAGCATCGCTTCGAGATGTGGGATAACATCAACTCGATGTACCCAACAATGCAGAGTGGTGGCTTCGTGCTATCGGTAGATGATATGGATAGAGATATAATCTCTGGCTGGTACGACTATGGCGTTGGCGACTGGAGCAACGACTACATTGTGGAACTAAATGGCGAGGGCGACAGAATGGTATGGCGCGCGGTATCGGGCAATGAGGAGATGTTGTTTGTGGAGGTTGAGGAGTTACCAGAATTTTAAACCAAAACTTAATACACTACACTATGAGAACTTTTAAGAGTTTGGCAGTCCTAATAACTGCCGTAATCGCACTCCTTAGCTGGGGTTGTGAACTATTCGAGGGTAAGGAGCAACCAAAGGCTCCTACAATCACCATCGGCGAGCCTACGTTCGATACCGAGGCTATGACAATGACACTGTTGTTTACCCCTTCGCAGAATACTACAGCGTGGTATTACAAGATTGAGAGTAATGGTGTTATGGCAGGCTTTACAATGGTTGCAGGCAACGAGCCAAAGGAGATTGTAACCGATATCGAGTTCGATGTTGAGTACACCATCTCGGCATATGCTGAGGGTCAAGGTCTTGAGAGCGAACTTGCAATCGAGGAGTGTTGCATAATGAGCATCCCTTCAATCTCTGTGTCAAAACCTACTTTCGATGAGGCGACTATGACCGTTAGCTTTAACGTGACACCATCCGAGGGCGCGCACCACTGGTATTGGGGTGTTAAGGATTCGGAGTACACACGCTATGAGGGCGATGAGGCTCAGACCGTAAGTTGCGCTGTTGAGTATGATGTAGAGTATACATTCCTCTTCCGTGTTGAGAACGAGCAACTTAATGGCGAAACAAAGGAGATTGAGTTCGCAGTTATTATGCCTGTGGTAGATATCGCTATCGAGAACCTTACTGCCTATACTCTCGATGCTGTTATTACCAAGAAGGAGCACTGCGTTAAGTATGTTGTAGGTGCTTTGCACACCTCTGCTTACGATCGCAACATCTTTATTGAGCAGGCACAGACATCGCTTAACCCAGATCCATCATACCCATTCGCAATCTTTAACTCTGCAACAGAGAGTCGTACATTCTCCGAGCAGGATTTGGTGCGTAACTCGCTTGTTGATAGTAACGAGAATGCAGGTATAATCCTTCTTCCTAACACTTCGTATATCATTGCAGTATATGGCGAGGATGCTAAGGGTAACTACAATGTGACTACTAAGGAGGTTACAATTCCAGAGGTAGAGATTAACGGCTCGACAGCCATCTCTATCGAGGTGTCTGATATTGAACTTACTTCTGCAAGTGCTACTGTGACAGCAGAGGAGGGTTGCAAGGTCCTTACAGGTTATATCGATCCTGCTGTTGCTAAGGCAGATACTGAGAGACCTTTCGATTTCGAGGGTAAGAGCGACACGGAGATTAAGAACTACATCGCAAGCGTTGTTAAGGGTGTGCCTATGGTCTATAGCGAGCCTTTTAAGTATACTCTAAGCCACCTCTTTGCTAACGATACTGAGTATGTGGCATATGCTCTTGCTATTAAGGATGGTAAGGTTGGTGATGTAGCATTTGCAAGATTCAAGACACAGCACCCATCACTTCCTGGTGTGGCAACTGTTACAGCTGCGGAAATAGAGCATCAGACTACACACACATCTCTAACCGTAAAACTTACTACAAACCTCGCTACCAAGGTGCGCCTATATGCTGCTCCTGCATCTGATCACGCTTCATACGCTGATAACTTGGTATATATTATGAGCGCAGATTCAGATAACTATCAGAACTATCGCGAGGAGTATGAGGTTGTAGATGGTGTTGCTACTTGTGTAGTTGATATCTACCATCCAACAGCTGAGTACTACCTATATGCATCTGCAGTGGATAGCGATGGTTATGCAGGTGCTATCGTGTGCGTTGCGCAGTTGGCAGGTTTGGAGACTGAGTACTACAAGACTATTGACGAGATTATCGAGGAGAATGGTATTGTCTATAACGGTAAGGGCGATGCAAAACTCTCTGTAGATGTGGTATCTGTCGATGGTGACGATCGTATCACAGCCAATGTTGTTGTTAGCGATTTCAATGACTATGTTGATACCGTATGGCTAATTCGCTATAATGGTAAGATTTCAGAAGTAAAGGATCAGGTACGTTACGCTCTTAGCGAGTATGTCTCTGATAATAAAATCTTGGGTTCATACAAGGTTGCAACTGAGGGTGTTGCTATAAGTTACGCAGATACTGGTAGTTCATTTAACCCTAAATTGGAGGCTCTTCTATCATACGATGAAACATACGGTGGCGACATCATCGTTATGGTCATCCTCGACACCGAAGATATGGTAAAGATTCATAGTTACTATGCTGCGGGTAAGAGTGTCGTAGAACTTTAATTTCTTGTGATAAGAGGTCATCTTCGACTCTTCAGTCAAACTGGCGAATGGGAAATACGCTTAGTATGTCCCATCCGCCATTTTTCGTGTCAGAGCCAAATCTAACCCCTTCTGACAAGAAATTTCTTGTGATAAGGTCACATCTAACCCATCTAATAAGAGATTGGGTCTCGCGTTTGGGTTGCTTTCGTGAAATTATATCGTTCGCGCCTTGGGTGGTTTTCGTTAGATTACATATCGCATTTGTGTTGTGACCTTCGTAAAATCATCCCTCACCGAGTCTCTTTTTGTCGTAACCTTTCTATTATTTGTAAAATAATCGTTATCTTTGCTTTACGTTGGTCACAACGAACTAACTTATAACCTCTGTTATTATGAAAAAGAGCATACCTTACCTTGTGGCAACAGTGTTGCTACTTGCTTCGTGTCAGCCATCGGAGAGTTATCTCCACTTTATATTCAACATAACCGATAATGTCAAGGCGGTGATAACCATCAACACCTCGCGTCATTGTCGTGCCTCGATGGGTGAGGAGGAGATAGGCTTTCTCGCGCTTAACCTAAGTAGTGAGCAGGAGCAATTTCTGAGGTCTGTAACCCTTAGTTCCGAGACTCAAACCATAGCCGATAGGGTAGATGCTGGCTCAGCGAATGTCATCGCTCTGCAGGGCGTTGATAGAGATATTACCTCTACGCCAACACCATTTACTATCGCAATGCCTCCATATGCCTATGCAGAAGGCGATCTATCCATTGCGTTGGAGTTCGAGAGTGGCACACAGACAGTATCGCTTCCCGCCTTGACCATAGAGCGCGGTATGGTGCTGAATGTAGATTGTAGATTATAACATCGTTCGTATGATATATTTCAACTCCGACTATACCGCTGGAGCGCACGCCAAGGTCTTGGATGCTCTTGTGCGTACCAATCTCGAACATAGCGTAGGCTACGGTCTTGACCCATATACTGCCGAGGCGAAGACTCTTATGCGCGAGGCGATAGGGTGTGCCGATGCCGAGATTATCCTCCTTGTGGGCGGTACGCAGACCAATGCCACCGCCATAGATGGCCTTCTTGCACGTCACGAGGGTGTGTTGTGTGCCGATAGCGGTCATATTGCAGTTCACGAGTCGGGTGCTATAGAGGCATCGGGACATAAGGTCTTGACCCTGCCCGAGTATTGCGGTAAGGTGAGGGCGGAGAATGTCGATAGATATATTACGGAGTTCTATCGCGACGAGACCTGCCAGCATATGGTAGCCCCAGGAATGCTCTACATATCACAACCTACCGAGTATGGCACGATATATTCGCTTGAGGAGTTGGAAGGGTTGAGTGCAGTGTGTCATAAGCACAATATCCCGCTCTATATTGACGGTGCGCGTATGGGCTATGCTCTTACGGCAGAGGGTGCGGACTTCACACTGAGGGATATCGCACGCCTTGCCGACGTCTTCTATATCGGTGGTACAAAGTGCGGTGCGCTCTTTGGCGAGGCTCTTGTGGTCACTAACCGCGCGCTACTTAAAAACCTTTTCCCGCTGGTAAAACAGCACGGCGCACTCCTTGCCAAGGGTCGTTTGCTCGGCCTCCAGTTCGGAGTGTTGTTCCGCGACAACCTCTATGAGCGCATCTGTGGCAATGCCGTACGCTTGGCACTACGCCTGCGCGAGATAATGCGTAAGGCGGACTATGAGGTTGTTATCGAGTCGCCTACCAATCAGCAGTTCTTCCGCCTGCCAAACGATGTTATCGACAGACTCCGTAAGTCGGTATCGTTCGACTATTGGGGACCTCGTGGTGCAGATAGTAGCATTGTTCGCTTTGTCACCAGTTGGGCAACCACTGAGGAGGATATCGAGGAGTTTAGACGAGTGATAATACCGTAGTGGGGAATAGATATATTTTTTTGTGATAAGAGGCAATATTGTTAAAAATGAGAAACATACTAACCATACTTCTTTCTTTACTATCGTTTGTGGCGGTTTCGGCACAGACGCAGCATAGCATCATTATCGATGCAGAGTCCCTTGCGCCTGTGCAGACCGATATTATGTCGGGCGTGGCGATAGACAAGATTGGTCTTGATACTTCGCGCCGCCCCTGTGCGCGTATCAAGATGCACGTCAACCGTATGACACGCGAGG
>JAGCKG010000009.1 GCA_017647625.1 Alistipes sp.
CTACGCTGTGGGGAACCTGGGTATTCTGGGGATAGTGGGGGTGAGGTCGTGCGTTAGTCCGCGTTGTCGCTATTCTGCGCTTTGCTTTGCATTGCATTGTAGTTTAATGATGCTCGCGCTTCCCCATAATACCCACTTTACCCATACTCCCCAGCATCCCCATCTTCTGCGCAAAAAGTCGCAGACTTTTAATCATTACTAATTACTAATTACTCATTACTAATTGTAAAATATTTTGCCCTAAAAGCAAAATATTTTACCTTCTCCTCTTGACAAACGCCTTTTTGTGTATTATATTTGCACCAGCAATTCAATCATTTGATACAATATTCAATATCTAAACCTTTAAATTTATGATTAATAATTCTGCTATTCAGGCGCTTAGGGATGATACTGCGCGCCTTATTGCAAAATTTGATGAGCCAGAGGCTAAGAGTTCAGCCATTGAAACTAACGATGGCACAGCAACAGAGATTAGTAATGAGGAGTATTGGTGGTACAGAAACCATATCTGCCACGCCTCGGAGATGATTATGACCACGCCCGTGGATAACCCTACGCTTTTGGAGCCTATACTTCCGCGACAGGGTGTTGTGGCGTTAGTGGGCTCCTCGGACTCTGGTAAAAGCTCGTTACTCAGGGGGTTGGCAATGGCAATAGTATCGGGCAAGGAGGAGTACATCGGCTTTAGGCTCAACACGCGCTACCGCCGTGCGATATATGTATCTACGGAGGATGACCAGCTCTCTATAGGCTCGCTTATGCGCCGACAGACAGGCTCGCCCACAGGCTTGGAGGCTATGGAGTATGACGGCTTACACTTTATCTTCGACACGGATAACCTCCTCGCAACCTTGGAGTTAGGTCTTAAGAGCTATGTTCCCGATGTGGTTATTATAGATGCCTTTGCCGACCTTTACGGTGGTCCTATGAACGAGAATAACCGTGTGCGAGGCTTTATACAGGCCTTTGCACAGTTGGCGACCAAGTACGACACGCTCTTTATCTTTCTGCACCACACGGGCAAGCGCACCGAGAGCCTTGCGCCTTCGAAGCATAACGCCATAGGCTCGCAGGGTTTCGAGGCTAAGATGCGCCTTATGATGGAGCTACGTTCCGACCCTGTGCGCCACGACATACGCCACCTATGTATCGTCAAGGGCAACTATCTACCCTCTGAGTATAAGCACGATAGCTTTGAGCTATACTTCGACCAAAACCTTAACTACACCGCCACAGGCGAGCGCGTACCCTTTGCTATGCTTAAGGAGCGCAATGATGATCGAGATGAAAGAGCAGAACTTGCTCGAGCGATGCGTGAAGAGGGCAAGACTCTACAACAAATCGCAGATGAACTTGGATATAAGAGTGTGTCATCAGTACACTCTCTGTTAAACAAAGATTAATTTTTCTTTCTTTCGTTTTCCCTATAAAAAAGAAAAAAGAAAAAATAATAATATATCAGTATGAATAATAGTTATAGATATCAGTTAGAGAGATACAGAGGGCGAGGTACAAGATATACTTGCCCTCAGTGTGGAAGAAAATATACATTTACCAGATATATAGATACTGAGAATAATAATCAGTATATCAGTGATAATGTGGGTAAGTGTAACCGTCTTGATAAATGTGGGTATCATTACACTCCCAAACAATACTTTACTGATAACCCTTGGAAGAGAGATGACTTTCTTGTAGCAGATGGGTCGTTACGACACTTCACTGATAGTCCCTGTAAAAGGAAAGAAGATTTTTCTTTTTTTCTTTCTTATAGGGAAAACGAAAAAAAGAAAAATACTCCTCCACCTCGCCCCATCTGCACTCTGCCTGAGTGGGTTGTGGAGCGTAGCCTTACCAATGGCGCAGTCTCGGACCACGTGCAGTGGCTTATGAACACCTACGGCGAAGAGGAGACGGAGCGTGTGGCAAAGATGTATGGCATAGGTGCAAGTATGCAGGGCTTTGTCATCTTCTGGCAACGCGACATCGAGGGGCGTGTGCGCGCGGGTAAGATTATGGACTACGATGTGGTCACGGGCAAGCGTCGTAAGTATGCAGGTGCTATAGGGTGGATACACGCCATAATGCGTCGTGAGGGCGAACTACCCGAAGATTGGGAGCTTACGCAGTGCCTCTATGGCGAGCATCTACTCAAGGAGTACCCCGATAAGATAGTCGCTGTTGTCGAGGCATATAAGACTGCCCACGTAGGTGCTATCCTTATGCCCGATATGGTGTGGGTGGCTACCGACTCGTTGCAGGGTCTTACGGCAGAGCGTCTCGCACCGCTCAGGGGACGCTTCGTAGTATTCTTCCCCGACGAGGGCAAGGGCTTTCAACTATGGCAGGAACGCCTACCGCAAATAGCCCAAGAGGTAGGGTTTAAGTATCAACTCTCAACCTTTATGGAGGGCAAGGGTGATGGTGTCGACATAGCCGACATCCCATAAAAAATTAGTAATTAGAAATTAGTAATTAGTAATGTTAAAAGGCGTCGCCTTTTAAAAAAGTGAAAACTGAAAACTGAAAACTGAAAGGTAAGGTGTCTGCGACGCATAAATTTTATAAAAAGGCGTTGCCTTTTTTGGGGCTTTTGGCTGGGGATTGTGGGTAGTATGAGTATTATGGGTAGTCTGGGGAAAGCCCCAGTATCCCCAGTTTACTCATTATCCCCAGTCTCCTTACTCAACCTCGCGCGCGAAGCGCACCATACTTTTTACTTTTTACTTTTCAGTTTTCACTTTTCAGTTTTCACTTTTTTTTGTTATCTTTGCGTGATTATGTACTTATGTGTAACGAAATAAACAAAATAGAACTATGAAACGAATACTTGTTACTGGAGCAACATCGGGTATTGGTCGCGCCACAGCATTGCGCCTTGCAAATGCCGATACAGAGATTATCATCACAGGTCGCCGTAAGGAGCGTCTCGATGCACTCAAAAGCGAGATTGAGGCTAAGGGTGCAAAATGTGTTGCGTTGAACTTTGATGTCCGCTCCGAGGCAGAGTGTATCGAGTACCTAAAGCCACTTGGTCGTGTCGATGTTCTTGTCAACAATGCAGGTCTTGCTGCTGGCTTGGAGCATATCGACAAGGGCGACTCTGCCGACTGGGATGCTATGATTGACACCAACGTGAAGGGTCTACTCTATGTAACCAAGATTATCAGCGGTGCTATGGTTGAGGCTGGCAAGGGTGGTCACATCATCAACATTGGCTCTATCGCAGGTACTGAGCCATACGAGAATGGTGCGGTATATTGCGCTTCGAAGCACGCTGTACACGCCATTTCGCAGGCTATGCGTGCCGATTTGCTCAGTGCAGGCATCAAGGTTGGCGAGGTGCGCCCAGGTATGGTGGAGACGGAGTTCTCCCAGGTACGTTTCCACGGCGATAAGGAGCGTGCAGAGGGTGTATATCGTGGTGTTGAGGCGTTGCAGGGCGACGACATAGCATTGGCTATCGAGTGGATGCTCAACCTACCTCCACATATGAACGTTAACGACATCGTGCTTATGCCTACCTGTCAGGCTGGCGCATACTACACATACCGTAAATAGTATCTATTATGAAGCGTAGTTTTAGAGGTCTTTTTGCAATCCTTGTAGGTGTTGCTATTGTTGCTTGCGGTTGTGCCAAGGAGGGTGGTGGCGATAAGCCAGCACCTACGTTGCCCGCAGCCGAGCGTTTTGAGGTTTTTCAACTCTTAAACCCTGCGGATATCCCATACCGTATTCCAGCACTTGCCACCACTAAGGATGGTACGCTTATCGCTGTAGCGGACTATCGCCATAGCGGTACAGATATTGGCGTTACGGATAAGGGTCGTATCGACTTGCACTACCGCTTGTCGTACGATAATGGTAACACGTGGAGCGATGTGATGCCTCTTATCGAGGGTAAGGGTGCCGAGGCTACCGACTTTATGAGTGTCGGCTATGGCGACCCTTGCATCGTGGCAGATAGGGAGTCGGACAGGGTGTTGTTGCTCAGTTGTGCGGGCAATGTGTCGTTCCAGAATGGCACACGTAAGAATCATCAGAATATCGCTCGTTTCTATAGCGAGGATGGGGGCAAGACGTGGAGCGCGCCAGAGGATATTGCGGAGTCTATATATGCGCAGTTCGATGACTCGAAATATGGTCCTGTGCGCTCGATGTTCGTAGCATCGGGACGCATCTTCCAGAGTCGTAGCGTGAAGGTGGGTAACTACTACCGCTTGTATTGTGCTGTGTTGGTGCGTGATAAGAGTGCTAAGCATATGAACTATGTCCTCTACTCGGATGACTTTGGTGGTAACTGGAAGGTCTTGGGAGATATCAACAAGCCTGCAGTCTACGACACTGCCGACGAGCCAAAGGTTGAGGAGTTGCCTGATGGCTCACTCCTTATAAGTTCGCGCTACCACGGTGGTCGCTACTACAATATCTTCACTTTCGTCGATGCTATGGCAGCGCAGGGCTCTTGGGCAAAGAAGGCATTTTCGGGTGCTACGAATGGCGGTGTCGAGTCAAAGGATAACTCTACGAATGGCGAGGTTATGGTGTTGCCAGTTGTGCGCACCGAGGATGACGAGCCTATGCACCTATTGTTGCAGTCTGTGCCTCTTGGCCCTCTGCGTGCAAATGTAGGCATCTACTACAAGGAACTTGCCTCTATCGAAGACTACTTCGATGCTGGTTGCGTTGCTTCGGAGTGGGATGGTGTAAAGCAGGTTACTACGCTCAATTCGGCATACTCCACTATGAGTTGGCAGAAGGACAACCGCTTGGGCTTCCTATATGAGGAGGAGACACACGGCGCATCGACACTCGCCTATGGTGGCTATACCATTGTATATGAGTGCTTTGATATCGAGGATATAACAGAGGGAAAGTATAAGTATCGTAAAGAATAACAATAATATGAAAGAGGTTTTAAAGTATTACAAGGACTTCCCAAAGGAGGGTATTGTCTTTGTCGACATCATTCCATTTTTGCAGAATAAGGCTGTATACAAGCAACTTACTGCTAAGGTTGCAGAGGCTTGTACAGCACCAAATATCGTTGCCCCAGAGGCTCGTGGCTTCTTGTTTGCAGCACCACTTCTAACCGAGGCTCAGCACGTTGAGAGCATCATCCCAGTTCGTAAGAGCGGTAAACTACCATTTGCAGAGGGTGACCTTAAGGAGGTACTTATCGAGAAGGAGTATGGCTTCGACAAGTTGTACTATCGTGCCAGCGATATCGCTGCGGGCAAACTTACGGGCGACACCTTCGAGGTGACTATCCTCGACGACGTTTTGGCTACTGGTGGCACTGCCGAGGGCTTGGCAGAGTCGTTGGAGAGTCTTAAGGTTGTTGTTGACGGTAAGGAGTATGGCGTTAAGGTCAAGGAGTTTGTCTTTATCGTTGAGATTGAGGAGTTGGGTGGCAAGGCTCGTTTGGAGAAGATTGCGCCAGTACGCTCGATAACAGTTATTTAGATGAAATACAGAGGTTGTTGATGGCCGATATTCTTGGGCGAGATATAAAGTATGTAGGTGGCGTGGGCGAAGTTCGTGCGCGCCTTTTGGAGCGTGAGGTGGGTGTGCGCACTGTGGGCGACCTGCTTATGCGCTTCCCCTACCGTTATATCGACCGCTCGCGTATATTCCGTATCAACGAGATTGACGAGACGATGGAGAACACCTATGTGCAGTTGCGCTGTCGTGTCGTAGGTCTTAGTTATATGGGCGAGGGTGCCAAACGCCGTATGATTGTCGAGGTTAACGACCCTACTGGCTCTGCCGAGTTGTTGTGGTTTCACGGCATCAAGTGGATGGAGAAGCGTGTGGAACTCCACCGCGAGTATATCATCTTTGGCAGACCATCGCTATTTAAGGGTCGTGTAAGCCTTGTACACCCCGAAATAGAACTTGTGGAGCAGGCACTCTCTCGTAAGGAGGAGAGTGGTTTTCAAGGTATCTACTCCACCACCGAGAAACTATCGCAGTCTATCTCGGTCAAGTCTATGCACACCATTGTGCATAATGCGTGGCAACTTGTGGCGGGCAACCATCTCGCCTTTCGTGATGCCCTCAGCGAGGATATTCGTCGTCGTCTGGGTCTTATCTCGCTTAGGGATGCCGTATACAATATCCATTTTCCGCAGTCGTCGGAGGCTCTCAAGCAGGCGCAGTACCGCCTTAAATTTGACGAATTGCTCGGTGTTCAACTCACCATTCAGGCACGTCGTAACTCGCGCCATCAGCGTGGTGGCGGTTTGCTCTTCCCGCGTGTGGGCAAGGCATTTAATACCTTTTATAAGGAGAAGATGCCGTTTGCTCTTACGGGGGCGCAACAACGTGTTATAAAGGAGATACGCGCCGATATGGTCTCTGGCAGGCAGATGAATCGTCTGTTGCAGGGCGATGTGGGTAGCGGTAAGACTATGGTCGCCTTTATGTCGATGTTGCTTGCTGTGGATAATGGCTTTCAGGCCTGCATAATGGCACCTACGGAGATATTGGCACGCCAACACTATGCCTCGATGTCGCGCTTTGCCGAGGGACTTGATGTGCGAGTTGCTATACTCACTGGCTCATCCAAGGCAAAGGAGCGTCGCCAAGCCCTTGAGGGCATCGCCTCGGGCGAGGTTGATATCCTTGTAGGCACGCACGCCCTTATAGAGGATAGGGTACAATTTTCTAATTTGGGTTATGTGGTTATCGACGAACAGCACCGCTTTGGTGTTGAACAGCGTGCCAAACTATGGACCAAGAATAACACTCCGCCCCATATCCTTGTTATGACAGCCACGCCTATACCGCGCACGTTGGCAATGACGCTGTATGGCGATTTGGAGGTCTCGGTTATAGATGAGTTACCACCGGGTCGTAAGCCTATACGCACCTACCACTACTACGACTCTGCACGTTTGAGGATGTTTGGCTTCTTAAGACAGGAGATTGCCAAGGGTCGTCAAGTATATATTGTATACCCTCTTATCAAGGAGTCCGAGAAGATGGACTACAAAGACCTCTACGATGGTTTTGAGTCTATGTCGCGCGACTTCCCTCTTCCGCAGTATCGCATTACTGTCTGTCACGGCAAGATGAAACCAGAGGAGAAGGATGCTGCTATGGCGCAGTTTAAATGTGGCGAGGCAGATATCCTTATTGCCACCTCGGTTATCGAGGTCGGTGTCGATGTTCCGAATGCTACGGTTATGGTCATCGAGTCCTCGGAGCGTTTCGGACTCTCGCAACTTCATCAGTTGCGTGGTCGTGTAGGTCGTGGCGCAGAGCAGTCCTATTGCATTCTTATGTCGGGCGAGAAACTATCGAAGGATGGTCGTGCAAGACTGGAGGCTATGTGTGCCACCAACGATGGCTTTGAACTCTCGGAACTCGATCTTAAGTTGCGTGGTGCAGGCGATATACACGGCACACAGCAGAGTGGCGAGGCGTTTCAACTTAACATTGCAAATCTTGCTACCGACACCCAGATTATGGAACTCACGCGCAACGAGGCACTTGCTATCCTTGCTCAAGATCCAGAACTAAGTCGTCCGGAGAACGCTATGCTTCGGGAGTTGCGTGACCGCTATCGCAAAAAGGAGCGTATTGATTTCTCCGACATATCATAAATAGAGAACTAAACCGTTTATTACTAAACAAAAGATAGAAACTATGGCACTTATAAGATGTGAAAAGTGTGGCAACCCAGTATCGAGCAAGTCCAAGGCGTGTCCGATATGCGGTATGCCTGTGGCGAGTGAGACGCAGAGTGTGCAGACCCCAGCGGTTGAGCCAAGCGTGGATAATGCCCCAAAGACCCTAAACGATATCATCGCCGAGCGCAATGCTCAGCGCACTCTTAACGATGCGCATACTACCACCGAGCCTGCAGAGGTGAAACCTGTGGTAAACGTAGAGCCTGCGTCTAATAGCGAGGGCGTAACCTATGCCGATAGCGCACACATAGAGGATTTGGAGGAGGAGATTGAGCGCAATGGTCGCTCTATTAAGGGTCTTAAAACGATGCTCCTCTTTGCTGTGATACTGCTTATTCCTGCAGCATATTTCAGTATCAGCTATGTTGTCAAGTACAGCAGTATCAAGGAGGACTATGCCATTGTGGAGTCGGCACGCCAACTCTTCGAGGAGCAGAATGCACTCCTACAACGCGATGCCGAGAGTCTTGTTACAGAACTCGAGGAACTTAAGGATCGCAACGATACTATGATGGTTAAGTATCAGGAGGCAGTGGTTATGCTTGAGCAACTACAGAAGGAGAAGACCTACAACTACAACCAACTTGCCAAGTATAAGAAGGAGGTGGAGACCTTGCGAGGTGTTATGAAGGGCTATCTACGACAGATTGACTCCCTTAACACTATCAACAGCAACCTTCAGGCGCAGAACGTGGCGTATAAGAAGGAGATTACCACCGCGCAACTACGCGCCGATGTTGCAGAGGAGCGTGCCGACGAGTTAGGAACCAAGGTTCGTATAGGCTCTGTTATTCGTGCCAGCGGTATCCGTATCGTTGCCCTCAACGACAACTCTAAGGAGGTGCGTCGTATCAAGCAGGCAGCACGTCTTCGTGTCGACCTCGAACTTACTGCCAACGAACTTGCCGAGCCGGGCG
The DNA here is from genome assembly GCA_017647625.1 of Alistipes sp. Taxonomy (GTDB): domain Bacteria; phylum Bacteroidota; class Bacteroidia; order Bacteroidales; family Rikenellaceae; genus Alistipes. The sequence continues at coordinate 8,618 of JAGCKG010000009.1, forward strand.
AGAAGAGCATATATATCTGCATCACAGCCCCTGATGGCTATGTTCTCTCTCCCGAGGATATGATTCTCTTTAACTTCGAGGGCGATGAGATGATTGCATCCGCAGTCCGCAAGGTAGACTACGAAAACCAGTCTGTCCCAGTAAGTATCTTCTACGATGGTTCTCACTTCGAGAAGGGTACCTACAAAGTTGACATCTACATCGACGGAAGACATAGTGGTTCTCAGGAGACCTATTTTGAATAATTTCTCGTGAATTTTCGATTTATATAGGGCATCTTCGTCCTATCCCTAAAAGTAAGAGACTCTGGGCTGTACTAAAATGTACTATCCCCGAGTCTCTTCTTTTGCGATAGAACAAATCTGCTCCTCTAAAATCAAAAATTGGGTCTTGCTACCCGGAATGTTTGTGTCTGTTTCGCTTGTGCCAAGCGACAGCTACGCTGTGGGGAAACTGGGTATTCTGGGTATTCTGGGGATAGTGGGGATGAGGTCGTGCGTTAGTCCGCGTTGTCGCTATTCTGCGCTTTGCATTGTAGTTTAATGATGCTCGCGCTTCCCCATAATACCCACTCTACCCATACTCCCCAGCATCCCCATCTTC
>JAGCKG010000010.1 GCA_017647625.1 Alistipes sp.
AGCAACGAGATATACTGCTCTGGCGGAAGGTAGATATTCGTTGTCAGTTGCTGACGTGTGGCGCACTCTTTAAGTTCGTTGTCGTAGTAGCGATGCAAGCCCTGGATGCCATCCCTATCCTCGAAGCATAGCGTCTCGCCCTTTTCCACGCTATGAAACTCAGCCAAAGGATAGCCACTCTCTTCGTTTGACGCAGGCCAGTACTCCCCCACTGGCAACTTTTGGACACCATAGTAGAGTACAATGCGTGGTTCGATATAGGCCTCCTCCGCAACGCTATCTCTATCGCCTACAACCAGCACCGATGCCGAGGGTGCTGTACCCACCAACGTAGGCATTGAGGCTATAGGATGAAAGAGCGGATTAAGCCTGCTGTCGACACTCTGCTTGGTGGCATAACTATCGGTGTGATATCGCCACTCGCCAAACTCCCCATCACCACTATCGTAGTGGCGACTCACAACACCATCCGATGGTTGGTAGCCCAACTTCGTAGTCATAAAACTATCCACCACACACTCCCGATACAGGGTGTTATCGTCACGTTGCTTCGTTCGCCAGTCAACGACATCACCCCCAAAGAAGTCGTCATACGGCTCAACGTAGACTGTGTGCGAAGGGCGGTGGGTGTAGATACATAGGTTGAACATCTGCACTATGGCATCCACAATATCCTGCGCAGTGACATCGTGGTTTGCCACATCCTCAAACGTCATCCTCTCGCCATAGCCCATCGTACCACCAAATACTGGCGTTATGCTACACCCTGCGTGGAGAGTTAGTTGCTGTCCCTCTTCTGCGCCATAGAAGTATGATTTGTCAAAGCGTCGCGGAGAGGTGGGCGTGCATCGCTCAAAGGGTGTTCGCAAGGTAAACTCCACCCTCTGCTTACCACGCTCGCTTACATAGCCATCGTACAACGCCCAGTCGCCCTTGAACTCGGTGTAGGTGTTAGAGCCAGCGTTACACTTAAACAACTTTACGCGAGTGGTCGGTATCGAGGTAAACTGCACCGTAGAGACCTGCCCACTAACCACACCAACACCAGAGAGATCATAGGATGCCGAGGGGTCGTAGTCGAAGATAAAGAGTTTGTATAACGTCGATAGGTTCACACTCTCGCGACGGTCACAATATGGATTTGGGAGTGCTATGTCGACATCGCAACCATTACCCACATAGAGTCTCGTAAAACCCTGCATCCATTTAGATGACACGATTTTATAATCGGTGGTATAACTTAAGTGCAGGTCGAATGCAACGTCTATATCGCGTTTAGGGCGAAACACTGGCTCTCCATTCTCAAACGTGAAGCATCCGCCATTGCTATAAGCACCCTCGCAAGCCTCTCCATTCTCGTCGATAGTCATAGGGCTGACCGTATCAACAAAGGCCCCGATGTTATTTCCCTGCTTGGGGAGCGAGATGTTTACCCTGCCCATAAAATCTGCCGATGCCGTCGCCGAGGTGGAACGCAATGTATTAAAGCCCATAGTAGCATAGGCAACATCTGCCTCCATACCACGATATGCACCACTCATCATCAACTTTTCAAAGAACGGAGAGTCTAAAAACTCACTCTTTACCTTGTACCCATATTTGCCAGATATGATATTGTTCATCAATGCCTTTACCGAGAGAAACGGAAGATAATCCTGTGGTAACTTGGGACGATATATCTCATACAGACCCGTATTATCCGCTACGGGGTAACTATCCCGATTTAGTGGCAACATCTTTATCGGGTTGTCATCTGTCCACGACTTACAAATATCCGATAACAACACCTCACGCGAAGCATTGATCGGTATCTCATTGAGTTTCATCGTCGCAGCCCTATCTGCCCAGTCCGCACCACCAGAGGCAATCTTAATGTTGTAGACTCTCTCTCCCGCACGTTGCTCCGTAGAGAGGTAGGATACAACACCCGAGAATAGCACCACACCATCGACCAACACCTCGCCATAGTGGTAGTCACTGTTAAAGTCCTTATCTTTATGGGCGCACTCAGCAAAACCAAACATCTGCGCTGTAGCCCCCGTAGCCCTGACTCCCAACATCATAACATCGCCCTCACGCTGTGCCTGACAACTACGCAGAGTATTAGCACTATATCTCGGTAGTTCCACGCTGTCGGTCACAAGAGGTACCTTAACACCATCAATTCTTAACTCCACAATTGACCACCCCCTTTCCACTGCTCGTTGATATCAAACTCCAGACGGTGCAGTCTGCCGTGATCGTCGTACGTCAGAGTGTCTGTAAGGAGTTGCACCGCCATACTCTCCCAGCCGTTGCATCGATAAACTTTAGGCGATAGTAGCACCTCCAACACTCTGTCGACCTCGCTCTGTGTTGCACCTATCATTTTCAGTCGGCGTACCACCGTAGAACTCGTTATGCGCCTATACCAGCCACACTCGCTCTCTATATCCTCCGACTTCACAGCGATGCTACGCTTCACACTTTGGGGAAAGGTGTAACACTCCATACCGCCATTGGAGTTTACCCACGCAAGCCTTACAGCACTGTCATCACGCACCACTACTCGAAACTTGTACAAGCCAAGATACACGCCATCGCACGTCACTCGCAGCATAATGTTTTCGCCCTCCTTTGCCACATTTATCGGCATCGCAACCTCGCAAGGCACGCCATTGGTGTTGTAACTATAGGCAAAAATACCACCCTCGGAGGGTTTGGTTGCTACAATGCTGATACTCTGCTCTGCCCATAGCGTGAATCTTATCACCTCACCTACTGCTACAGTGCCATTATCGATTATGGTACTTAAAACTCGGGGCGCACCACCGCTAATATCGCTACGGAAAAATAGTCGTGACTCCGACTCTACCCCCTTTGCTCTAAGCACCACCCTGCAGGCATCCTCCGAGCGAGAGATGACATCGGACTGCTTACCGAGAGTACTGCCAAGACTAAAACTTCGGATGTAGGGGGCGATGTCTATCTCTACGGAGGTCACGTTGTAGAGCATAACGCACCCCAATTGCGTCGAGGATAACTGGTCGTAAATCACGACTTCGACCTGCTCCTCCTGCTGGTCAAATTCCAAGGTGTAGAGCAAGGGTTGGAGCCAAGATGCACCATTTTGAGGTATTGTTTTGAAAATCATAAATTAAATATTTTAAGTTGTTAGTTATGAGTGAGTCTATCCCTGTTACATCCGACTAAGCATACTAAACAAACCACCTGTCGCGATGTTTACAAAATTGTTAAAAGTTAGTTAATTAATGTTGATTATATTGTATTATACGCTTATTAACAAAGTGTTAGCAATGTTAACAATTTTAAAACACCTCTCCGATTATTGTTTATTTCAGCCATCTTCAGAGAACCGATTAGAGATGTTTGACGGTGCAAATATACAACACGAAAATGCGTTTGTCAAGAGTTTTTATTAAATTTTTTGCATTAATTTTTCTTGCATAAATCAAATCATTTAACTATCAACACTTTAGGGACACTTTATTTTTCGAGAAATTTTCGTTATATTTGCGCGATAAAAATAAAATAGATAAATATGGCAGACAATTCGATACTTATTCGCCTCGATGGTCTTAAGTTAAAATACGAGGAGATTGGTCAAAAACTAACCGACCCAGAGGTTATTGCCGATGTTAAGCAGTTCATCCAACTCACCAAGGAGTATAAGGAACTTGAGCCTATCATCGAGACCTCTGAGCGTTTCCGCACAGCAATTGCAAACCTTGCCGAGGCAAAGGATGTTCTTGCAAACGAGAAGGACGAGGAGTTCCGTGAGATTGCGCGCGAGGAGGTGGCAACACTCGAGCCTGCAATCGAAAAAATGGAGGAGGAGATTAAGCTTCTTCTTATCCCAAAAGACCCACAGGACGACAAGAATGCCATTGTCGAGATTCGTGGCGGTACTGGTGGCGACGAGGCTGCGATCTTCGCTGGCGACCTTTTGCGTATGTACACCAAGTATATCGAGTCAAAGGGCTGGAGATATGAGATTACCTCTGCATCGGATGGTGCTGCAGGTGGTTACAAGGAGGTTGTGCTAAAGGTTACAGGTCAGAGCGTGTATGGTACTCTTAAGTATGAATCGGGTGTACACCGCGTACAGCGCGTACCACAAACCGAGACTCAGGGTCGTGTACACACCTCTGCTGCATCTGTAGCGGTGCTTCCAGAGGCTGAGGAGTTCGATGTCGAGATCTCGATGAACGATATTCGTAAGGATATCTTCTGTGCATCGGGTCCTGGTGGTCAGTCTGTAAATACCACATATTCGGCTATCCGCCTTACCCACATCCCAACAGGTATCGTTGTGCAGTGTCAGGATCAGAAGTCGCAGTTGAAGAACTTCGACAAGGCGTTCGAGGAGTTGCGTACCCGCGTCTTCAACCTTGAGTACTCAAAGTACCTCGACGAGATTGCATCGAAGCGTAAGACTATGGTATCTACAGGTGACCGTTCTGCGAAGATTCGTACCTACAACTACCCACAGGGTCGTATCACAGACCACCGTATCAACTACACTATCTACAACCTATCAGCCTTTATGGATGGCGACATTCAGGATGTTATCGACCAACTTATTGTAGCCGAGAATGCCGAGCGTTTGAAGGAGAGTGAGTTGCAGTAGCCTAAAGGTTAGATATCGCAGAGAGAGGTATCCAGAAGGATATCGTTATAGAGAAACTTTATGGGACCAACTCTTCGGAGATGTTGGTCCCATTTTTTATAGCCAAAATGCGTATATATCGTATCATACTCACAATAATTGCCCTCATCACAACCGTTAATACCTACGGTGAGAAGAGAGAGCGTAGTCTTATGGCGGAGAGCGCAGGCAAACAACTTACCGTAAAGGAGTGGAAGACCACCCCCGACGGTAAGAATAGTTGGGTCGACCATATCGAGGTCTACAACGAGAAGGGACAACTCATTGCCGAGGCGGAGTACAGCGACTTCGGACGACATCTTGCGTGGCGTTCGGAGTATGAGTATAATGCCGAGGGACAACTTATAAAGGAGATTGTCTACAATGAGCGCGACAAGGTAAGCAAGGTACGCAAGTTCGAGTACGACAGTAATGGTGTATGTACACGTCGTCTGAACTACAATGCCAACGGCACGCTCAACTCATACCGAAAATTTGAGTACACCTACGAGTAACAACGATGTCACTATTAGCCACATACCAAAACATCAACGACCTTGCCCTATGGCAGGATATGGGTACTATCACCCTGGAACAGATGCGCTCGGTAAAACTTATGAACCGCATCGACACCAAATATGTGGCAAGCGAGGAGGGTGTTCTACGACTTCTTATCGAGGCATCAAAATGTGGCTATAGGGCGCAAGTTCACGGTGGCGTTATCGCTGCACGTTACGACACACGATACTACGACACCGAGTCGCGAGATATGTATATCGTGCATCACAACCGCCAACTCACACGCCAGAAGATACGCACACGCCACTACGAAGATGGCGCAGCAACATATCTCGAGGTTAAGAACAAGAATAATCGTGGTCGTACGAAGAAGAAGCGCATCGAGATACCCATAGAAAACCTTATGGACTTCGCGGGCAACAGCGAGGCACTATCCTTTATCGAGCCACTTGCTCGCTACAACATCAAAAGCCTTAGCCCCGCCATTGCCACACGCTTTGTGCGCATCACGATAGTGAACCCCGAACTCACTGAGCGCATAACCATAGACCTCGACCTCGAGTTTACCGACCTGCGCAGTGGCAGAGTAGGCAAGATTGATGGTATGGCAATCATCGAGATTAAGCAAGACGGCAACATACGCTCGAAGGCAAAGGATATACTCAACACGTTGCGTATCAAGCCAATGAGAATAAGCAAGTATTGTCTTGGCACAGCACTCACCGTCGATGGCATCAAGCGAAACAGGATGATAGAGAAGATACGACGTATCGAAAAACGTATTGCAAACAGAAATAACTAAAGGGAGGTTCTATAAATTAGGTCGAGATGATTTTGTAGGCTATTTCGAGCAGATTCATTATCTCTTATGAGGGCGCAATGCGAGCATTGTAACCGAGTAAAGATAAGGAAGATGTCGAAATAGGCACAAAAGCAACC
>JAGCKG010000011.1 GCA_017647625.1 Alistipes sp.
GGTATTATGGGGAAGCGCGAGCATCATTAAACTACAATGCAATGCAAAGCGCAGAATAGCGACAACGCGGACTAACGCACGACCTCATCCCCACTATCCCCAGAATACCCAGGTTCCCCACAGCGTAGCTGTCGCTTGGACAAGCGAAATAGGCACAAACACTCAGGGTAGCACTTCTTAATTTTTGATTTTAGAGGAGCAGATTTGTTCTATCACAAAAGAAGAGGTCTGAGGATAGTACTCAAACGTACAGCCTCAGACCTCTTACTTTTAGAGATAGGACGAAGATGCCCTATATAAATCGAAAATTCACAAGAAATTAAGGGTTTACCTCAAGCAACTCCACCTTAAACTCCAAAGCCTCGTTAGGACCGATGTCGTTACCTGCACCGTTCTCACCGTATGCTAGAGCAGATGGAATCCAAAGGGTGATCTGACCACCAGCCTTTACAAGCTTCATACCCTCAGTCCAACCAGCGATAACGCCGTCAAGTGGGAATGAGATAGGCTCATTGCGCTCGTAGCTTGAGTCGAATACCTTGCCATCACGAGTCTTACCCTCGTAGTTTACAAGAACTACATCGCTATCAGCAGTTGCCTGTGCGCCCTCGCCCTCGCGGTCGATGCGGTAGAGAAGACCTGACTCTGTCTTCTGTACGCCCTCCTGCTTCTCAACCTCAGCAAGCCACTTTGCAGACTCCTCGGCATTTACCTCCATAGCCTTAGCACGCTCAGCCTCTGCCTTTGCGCGTACCTCCTCTGCGTGACGCTGGAAAACAGAGTTCATCTGATCCTGTGTCATACGCATAAGAGAGTCGATGTGTACTGGCTCCTCGACCTTCTTTGCATCCTCGATAGCCATAAGAACGTGCTTCATATTGATCTCTGCGTCAACACCCTTAACAGCAGCACCCATATTCTTACCCATCATAGCAGATACCTCCTCGCGAGTGAACTCCTCGTTGTAGAGTGCTGGCAATGCTGGCAATGTGTCTGGCTGGTCGCTACCGAGCATATCCTGTGCGCGCTTTGCGTACATATAAGGCATAAGCACTGTGTACTGGTACTGCATAATCTTGTTGCGTACCTCCATAATCTCCTCGCCCTCAACATCACCGTTCTTGTAGAACTCCTGAATGTTGTTGATAACAATCTCACGATCGAGGTCGAAGTCCTTCATACCGAGGCTAAGGTTAAGACCAAGGTCTGCACCGATAGCATAAGACAAAGAGTCGATCTGCTTTCCGTTGTTGCTACCACAAGCAACGATTGAAAGCGATGCAGCGATGATAGCTGCGAAAGTTAAAACTTTTTTCATCTTAATAGTTTAATTTAAGTTTATGTAATAATCTCGTTTTCGCAATTTTCTGCTCTGTATCATAGCCTTTTGCAGGTTGCCCGCTTCGCTAAAAAACATAAGCGCGCAAAGATACACAAAAAATCGTAATGTTAGCACCGCTGATAGGCAAATATTTAGCATTATGTATAACGATACATCAAAATATAAATTGTTTAGACAGCGATATATCATTGCGATATAAAAAATAGGGTGCGCCCAACAAATATGTGAAACGCACCCCATTAAACGGTGTTATATATCAAATCCCTCTTTAACACCAAGCACTAATTCTCCATCTTCTCACCATAAGTTTTAGCATACTCATAGTCCTCATTGGTGAAGGTGTATTCATAGGACCAACTACCGTTTGAACTTTTATTTTTTAAGTATTTGTATAGTTCTGACACTAACAATTTATCTTTATGATTTTCTCTATCATAGGTCAAACTATATTCACCGTCCCATACTACAGTAATTGTACGTGGTATCGCGCGACGAAGTCCCCTTTGAATTTCCTCATCCGAAAGGTTTACTACTATTCCGCTATAACTCTCTCCATAATCGTTTACATATACTGACTTGCCCGGCAAGATTTCTAAATCTTTGCAGCTCTGATCATTAACCTGCGTTATAGCAATGTGATGATTCGTGCTATTTGCATAAAATACATTAACGCTCCATACTGAATCAACAAGCGGAAATTTACCACACGCAACAAATAACGATATAGCGACAAGCGCCATTAACAATTTACTATTCTTCATATAAGTCAAACATTAAATTAATAAAAATCGCATAACTAAAAAGAAATCTTAGACAAAGATACAAAAAAAGCATTAATGGATGTTCTATAAATTAGTATAAAAGTTTTCGTTGTTTCGGAAATTCTATTTCGGTTGCTTTTGTGCCTATTTCGACGAAATAGCCTACAAAATCATCTCGACCTAATTTATAGAACCTCCCTTAAATATTACAAACAACATCTAAACCTCAACATCGCAGATAGAACGAAGAACCTATAAGATGTCAAATATTTGAGACTTTTTAGTATATTTGCGCAACAAAACGAAAGATGCAAGTATGGGAGTAGATAGAAACCTAAGAAACATCGAGAGCGACAAGGAATTTGAGAGCCGCATTCGCCCGCAGGCGTTGCAGAACTTCTCGGGTCAGGACAAGATTGTCGCAAACCTAAAGATATTTATCAAGGCGGCACTTATGCGTGGCGACTCGCTCGACCACACACTACTACACGGTCCTCCAGGACTCGGTAAGACCACACTTGCAAATATCATCGCCAACGAGATGGGAGCGCAGCTAAAGGTTACATCGGGACCAGTACTCGACAAGCCGGGCGACCTTGCAGGATTGCTCACAAACCTAAACCCTGGCGACGTACTCTTTATCGATGAGATTCACCGATTAAGTCCCATCGTGGAGGAGTATCTATACTCGGCAATGGAGGACTTCAAGATAGACATTGTACTCGACAAGGGTCCTGCAGCGCGCTCAATACAGATTGAGTTAGCACCATTCACCCTTGTGGGCGCAACAACACGTAGCGGTCTGCTCACATCACCACTACGCGCCCGCTTCGGCATAACCTGCCACCTCGAGTACTACGATGCCCCAGTATTGGCAAATATCGTAAAACGCTCAGCATCAATTCTCGACATCTCGATTGACGACGACGCAGCCTTAGAGATTGCCCTACGTTCACGCGGTACACCTCGTATCGCCAATGCCCTGCTACGTCGCGTACGCGACTTTGCAATGGTAGAGGGCGAGGGTCATATCGACGTAGACATTACGCGCGTGGCACTGACGGCACTAAACATCGACGCTCGCGGTTTGGACCAGATGGACAACAAGATTTTGGCAACCATAATCGAGAAGTTCAACGGCGGTCCTGTGGGTCTTAACACCGTAGCCACAGCCGTAAGCGAGGAGGCGGGAACAATCGAGGAGGTGTACGAGCCATTCTTGATTAAAGAGGGCTTCCTAAAACGCACACCACGCGGTCGTGAGGCTACAGAATTGGCATACAAACATCTCGGCTATGCCTACGGCAACTGCGAAGAGCAATCGCTATTCTAAATAGCAAAATTACAGGAACAATATAGTGGCTATCCCATAAATATGCTGGATAGTCACTATTTTTATTATCGACACAATATACTTTAGAAAAAAAGTAGTATCTTCGCACGTTTTATAACCTTAAACATTGATATTATAGTTATGCAAGCAGGAAAGAGCAGATGGTTAATTGGCTCATTGATAGTCTTTTTAATCATTATCATAACAATCTTTATCCTTAATCGTCAAAAACCAATACCTGTGGTATATCCCGTTGTGGCAACACAACCCGTAGATGTCGAGGATGTGAAGATATATGGCGACTATGTTGGTCGTATCCGCGCACAGCAGTTTGTGGAGATTCACGCCCGCGTGGAGGGATATCTCGAGAAGATGCTCTTCGACGAGGGTACATATATCGAGAAGGGACAGACACTCTTTCAAATAGACCCTACCCTATACGATGCCCGCGCAAAACGTGCCGAGGCACAGTTAAACAAGGCTAAAGCGCAGGCCCTGAAGGCGGAGCGCGACCTGAATCGTATTCGCCCACTCTTTGAGTTGAACGCTGCCAGCCAACTCGACTTGGACAATGCTATAGCCAACTACGAGGGTGCAAATGCCGATGTGGCGGTATGCGAGGCAGATATGGTGCAGGCGCAGATGACATTGGGTTACACCACCGTAAAGTCACCTATATCGGGTTACATATCGGAGCGTAATGCCGATATCGGTGCTCTGGTAGGTCCTGGCTCACAGTCGTTGCTCGCAACAATCGTGAAGAGCGACACCGTACAGATTGACTTTAGTATGACATCGTTGGAGTACCTAAAGTCGAAGGCACGCAACGTAAACCTCGGACATAAGGACACAACACGCACCTGGAACCCATACGTCACCGTAACAATGGCGGATGGTACGGTATATCCATATCAGGGCTTGGTAAACTTTGCCGACCCACAAATTGACCCAAAGACGGGTACATTCTCCGTCCGTGCCGAGATGCCTAACCCCGAGCATATTCTTCTGCCCGGTCAGTTTACACGAGTGCGTCTACTTATGGATGTGCGCGAGGATGCCTTGGTAGTACCTACAAAGGCTGTCGTGGTGGAGAGTGGCGGTGCATTTATCTATGTCGTGCGCCCCGACTCTATCGTCGAGAAGCGTTTCGTGGAACTTGGTCCAGAACTTAAGAACAACACCGTCGTAGAGCGCGGTATCGTATCAGGCGAGCAGATAGTAGTGGAGGGCTACCACAAACTTACACACGGTATGAAGGTGGAGCCTGTGGCTGAATATAAAAACGAGGAGTAGGTATGAAGCGTAACTTCTTTATCGACCACCCCGTATTCTCAATAGTGATATCGATACTTATCACTATTGTGGGTTTTATTGGTCTCTTCCTGCTCCCCATAGACCAATATCCGCAGATTGTACCACCCGTAGTTAAGGTCTCGGCATCCTACCCCGGTGCTGATGCCCAGACAACAACACAAGCCGTAGCAACACCCATAGAACAGGTACTTAACGGTACGCCAGGAATGACATATATGGAGTCGGTATGCTCCAACTCGGGTAGTTTCTCGGCAACCATAACCTTCGACATCGACACCGACCCCGATATTGCAGCGGTAGATATTCAAAACCGCATCAAGCAAGCAGAGTCACGTCTACCATCGGAGGTGGTGCAGAATGGTATCAGCGTGGAGAAGCAGGCATCGAGTAAGTTGCTAACAATCACGCTACTATCCAACGACCCAAAGTACGATGAGGTATATCTCTCGAACTACGCCACGCTCAACGTCATAGATATGTTGCGTCGTGTGCCTGGCGTGGGTAGCATATCGAATGTCGGTAGTCGATACTACGCGATGCGTGTGTGGGTGATGCCCGACAAACTGACAGATATGGGTCTTACGGTCAAGGACCTGCAAAGTGCTATCAAGGACCAAAACCGCGAGTCGGCAGCAGGTATCCTCGGACAAGCACCTATCGAGGATGTAGATGTGACAATCCCTATCGCCGCCCCTGGTAGACTATCATCTGTGGAGGAGTTTGAGCAGATTGTGGTGCGCGCAAACCCCGACGGCTCTATCATCCGTCTTAGGGATGTAGCACGCATATCGCTCGAGGCGCAGTCATACTCTACCGAGAGCGGTATCGACGGTGGCAACGCTGCAGTGATGAACGTAAATATGCTCCCTGGCTCGAATGCTATGGAGGTAGCCGAGAAGGTAAAGGAGGCAATGGAGGAGATAGGTCGCAACCTACCAGAGGGCATAACATACTCCATACCTTTCGATATGACAACATATATCTCGCAGTCTATCAACGAGGTATATAAAACACTCTTCGAGGCATTGCTACTCGTTATCTTGGTGGTATATCTATCGTTGCAGAACTGGAGGTCTACGATTATTCCGATTATCGCAGTACCGATCTCACTTATTGGAACATTCGGTGTGATGCTGATCTTCGGCTTCTCACTCAACCTTATGACCCTACTCGGTCTTATCCTCGCAATCGGTATCGTGGTGGATGATGCAATTGTGGTGGTGGAGAGCGTCGACAAGATTATGAAGGAGGAGCATCTATCGGCATACAAGGCGACACAAAAGGCGATGTCAAATATGAGCAGTGCGCTTATCGCCACATCGTTGGTACTATGCGCGGTGTTCGTACCAGTAAGTTTCCTCGGAGGCATAACAGGACTCCTATATAGGCAATTTACAATAACCATTGCGGTATCGGTAATCATCTCTACTATTGTGGCGTTGACACTTACCCCCGTTATGTGTTCGCTCATCCTAAAGCCCGAAAAGGAGGGCGAGAAGCACCCTATATTCCAATTTATAAACCGCTGGTTGGAGCGTGGTAACAACTTCTACTGCGGTAAGGTGGCATCGGCAATAAAGAACTCGAAACGCATATTCGCAAGTTTTGGCATCATCCTCATCGGTGTATACGTTCTCAACGCCCTAACACCACAGAGTTTTATGCCCAAGGAGGATCAGGGTTACTTCACCGTAGAACTTGAGTTGCCAGAGGGTGCTACCATAGAGCGCACACGCGAGGTCACACGTCGCGCACTTAACTACCTTATGCAAGACCCCGATGTGGAACACGTCTTGGATGTTGTAGGCTCGAGTCCGCGCGTAGGTGCCAATCAGGCGCGTAGCCAACTTACCGTAATCCTAAAACCTTGGGATGAGCGCGAGGCGGAGGATATGAACGAGATTATGGACCGCGCAAGGCGCGAGTTTGCACGTTACCCCGAGGCAAAAGCCTTTATCTCTACCCCACCAGTCATCCCCGGCTTAGGTAGTTCGGGTGGTTTTGAGATGGTGCTTGAGGCGCGAGGAAACGCCTCATACGACGACCTGCAGATGGCTGTAGATACGCTTATGCACTACGCTGGCAAGTCGCGCGAGGTGGCAGGACTATCAGCCTCGATACAGAAGGATATACCTCGCCTATATTTCGACGTGGATAGAGATCAGGCGCGCCTACACGGTGTACAGATGGCTGATATATTCTCTACACTAAAGGCATTTACTGGTTCGTTGTATGTCAACGACTTCAATATGTATAACCGCGTATATCGTGTTTACATTCAGGCAGAAGCACCATATAGAGCATACAGAGAGAATCTGAATCTATTCTCCGTAAAGGGTAACAACACGATGATACCTATCACCGCACTTGGCAATACGGAGTACACCACAGGTTCGGGTACTATAAAGCGTTTCAATATGTTCCAGTCTGCAACCATCACTGGCGAGCCTGGCGATGGCTACAGTTCGGGCGAGGCGATGGCACGCTTGGAGGAGATAGTTAAAAACCACCTACCTGACAACATTGCCGTAGAGTGGAGCGGTCTATCGTATCAGGAGAAGAAGGAGAGCGGAAAGACAGGTATGATCTTGGCATTGGCATTCCTGTTCGTATTCCTCTTCCTCGCTGCGCAGTATGAGAGTTGGTCGATACCTATCGCCGTACTACTATCGCTACCAGTATCGATGCTTGGCGCATATGTCGGCATCTTCGTATGCGGTTTGGAAAACAACATCTACTTCCAGATTGGCTTGGTGATGCTGATAGGTCTTGTGGCGAAGAATGCCATCCTTATTGTGGAGTTTGCCAAGGTAGAGATGGAGAAGGGCGTAGATGCCCTGACAGCAGCCCTAACAGCCTCAAGGCTACGTTTTAGACCTATCGTGATGACATCGCTCGCCTTCATCCTCGGACTACTACCACTTGTGCTATCCTCTGGTCCAGGCTCGGCAAGCCGTCAGGGTATCGGCACTGGCGTATTCTTCGGTATGTGTGTAGCCATAACCATAGGCATCGTGTATGTACCATTCTTCTTCGTATGGATAGATCGTATTAAAAGAAAATATCGCAAGAAATGAGACACTTATCATATATAACCGCTCTTTGCGCACTACTGCTATCGTCGTGTGGCGCAGCAGTGAAGATGTGCAACGAGCCTGAACTAAACCTCCCTTCGGAGATTGTGGCAGGCGAACTTGACAGCCTCACGATTGCCGATATGCGCTGGTGGGAGTTCTATGGCGATGAGGTGCTGACAAAATTTATCTCTCACGCCCTCGAAAACAACAAGGATATCCTTCGCTCGGTGGCAAAGGTTGAGCAGATGCGCCAACTAAATCGTATGGAGCGCACCGCGTGGGTACCATCGCTCTCTGCCTCTGCAATGGCAGATAACGAGGTGGAGAACTACACCGACAAGGGACATACCGTAACGCCACAGGTAGACCTAAAGATGGATATTAGTTGGGAGATAGACCTTTGGGGCAATATCAAATGGGCAAACCGCAAGGCCACAGCAGAGTACCTGTCGAGCGTCGAGGCAGAGCGCGCTATGCGTATGACCGTAATCTCAGAGGTTGCCATAGCCTACTATCAACTTATGGCACTCGAGAATGAGTTGCTTATCGTCAACCGCACGCTACAAACACGCCACGAGGGCGTAGAGCAGGCGCGACTACGATACGAAGGTGGTCTGACATCGGAGACGGTATATCAGCAGGCACAGGTGGAGTATGCCACAACAGCATCACTCATACCAGCCATAAAGACCAAGATTGAGACCACGAAAAATAGCCTTAAGGTACTTATGGGCGAGTATCCCGACTTCGAGTTGGAGTATGCCCGAATGAAGGTGTTAGACAGAGAGATTCCATCGGAACTACCTATCGGTCTACCATCCGATTTGTTGAGCCGTCGCCCCGACCTACGCGAAGCAGAGCAGAGACTAAAGGCTGCAGCAGCAACGGTGGGTGTAGCCTACACAGACCGCTTCCCAAGCCTTGTGATAGGCGTTACAGGAGGATGGGAGAATGGCTCATTGGATAACTTCTTCGATGCACAGTATGGCTTGGCTATGGGTAAGATTGCAGCCCCTATCTTTGAGTTTGGACGCCGTCGCGCAAAGTATAAGGCAGCTATCGAGGCATACGACATCGCCCGCCTAAACTACGAACAGAGGGTGCTTATGGCATTTAAGGAGACCAACGATGCCTTGGTACGCTACCACAACGCGCGAGAAGCTACAGAACTAAAGAACGAACTCCGCGAGGCAGCACTCAAGTACGTCGAACTTGCTACGTTCCAATATAAGTATGGCGATATCAAGTATATCAACGTCCTCGATGCTCAGCGTCGCTACTTTGACGCGCAGATAGGACTCTCGAATGCTGTGCGCGACGAATATATCGCCCTTGTGCAACTCTACAAATCGCTCGGTGGCGGTTGGTGTGAATAGTCAATATTATGAACGATAATACATATATTAAGAGAGGCTGATTAGTCAGCCTCTGTTGTATTATTAGATGCGAAAAGTGATTATAACGTCTCTACAATCTCCAAAATCTTTGTAAAGTCATCGATAATGTAGTCGGCGTTTGATTCGACCAACTCCTCGCGGGTGGCATTGCCAAAGGTGACGGCAATAGCGCGCACATCCGAGCCGTGAGCCATAGCCACATCTACAGGCATATCGCCCACTACAAGGGCGTCAGAAGGGCTGTAATTGAGTTCTCGGAGCGTCTTTAGCACTGGCTCTGGGTCGGGCTTATGCTTCGAGACGTTATCCGCACCGAGGACATATGGAAAATACCTCGAAACACCCATACGCTCCAAAAAGAGCAAGAGCGACTGCGACTGGCGCGACGAGGCAACACTCATCTTTATCCCCATCTTGTCGAGGCGCGCGAGAGTATCAGCGACACCAGGGAAGAGTTGCGGTATCAACTCCTCGACACTCTCCATAAATATATCGCGGTAGGCATCGACACATCGCAATGCCATCTCGGCACTCATATCGGGATACAGGCTCTTAAAACTATTCTCCAAGGTAAGACCTATTGTCGAGGCACACTCCGCATCGCCCATAACGGGCAGTCCAAGCATCCTCATAGTGCGTTGCATAGTGATGATGATATTTTGGCGTGTATCGCCCAACGTACCATCGAAGTCAAATATTATCAGTTTTGGAGTCATAACCACTAAATTCTAAAAAGAAATGCAAATGAGCAACATCAGCGTAGCCCATTTGCATTATTATATTATCATCGACAAAGACTAAAAATATTTGATGTCTTTATCCTCAATCGCCGAAATCAAATTATTCGCTGCCGACGACGCACCAATACGGAATAGGTCGGTTGTGAGCCACTCCTCGCCCAAAACCTCCTCGACGATGGTGTAGTATAGCGCAGCATCCTCTGGGGTCTTAACACCACCAGCAGCCTTGAAACCTACCTTACGACCAGTCTCCTTGTAGTAGTCCTTGATAGCGTGGCACATAACAAAGGCAGCCTCAGGAGTAGCAGCGATATCAATCTTACCTGTAGAGGTCTTTACAAAGTCGGCACCAGCAAACATAGAGACAAGAGAGGCACGACGGATAAGTTCTGGAGTCTTAAGAGCACCCGACTCGATGATAACCTTTAGCACCACATCCTTTGCCTCCTCGCGCAATACCTCAACCTCCGATGCAGCCTCTGCCTCGTGACCCGCAAGCATCATACCTGGGTTAAGAACGATATCAACCTCATCGGCACCATTCTCGATAGCCATAGCAACCTCCAAAGCCTTGACCTCGATAAAACTCTGCGACGCAGGGAACGCACCAGCAACAGAGGTAATACGCATAGGCGTGCCGTCGATCTCAAGACCTACAGTCTCCACGAATGGTGGGTAGACACAGATAGACGCTACGTTAGGGATATCGGGATACTTCTGGTAGAAGTCAACAGCCTTACGCACAAATGCACGAACAGACTCCTCGTTGTCGTTGCAAGAGAGTGTTGTAAGGTCTATTGCCGAGTAGCAAAACTTATATACATCTACATTACCATTGCGATTGGCTGCCACCTTAATCTTGGCAACCTCCTTTGCCACCTGCGCCTCTGTTGGGGCGGGTGCGTATTTCTCTAATTCCTTTGCGTAGTCCATAACCAACTTTTTGTAATCACAAATATAGGTATTTTTTTTCAAACACAAAACGCCTAACAGATTTTTTTAGATGTCACAACACGCACTTATGCAAGTGACACGCGACACAAACACCTATATACCGCGCCACACACATACAAACTTTTCGCCAAGAGAGCCAAAATTCTTCGCATAAATCATATAATATTTATGCTATTTATCGACATATTTATACACATAGTATCGACAGGCTTTGACATAGGAAAGAGAGACACTTTATTATACACATACGCATACACGCGCGCGCGAGGGCAATGCAGGGTAGAGGAGTAACAACAGACCGCAGACTAATAGCGCGATCAACGCGATGAGACAAGCGAGAACTCGAAGCAACAGAAACAAAAAAGACACACCTGATGGGTGTGCCATTATCAGTGAAAGACCTAACAGTTACTCTCCAGCATCGTAACTCTCGAACGAGCCATCGGTATAGAGGACAATCACTCGCTTCGTCTCTTTGCCACCAATTTTAGAAAATAACTTTTTGTCGGTTATGACATTTTTAGGTTCTGCAAAACTCTGCGACATTTCGATATTTTCGCGACGCTCGACACTCGGCACATCTGCCGATGCGCCAAATTCTGGGAAGAGAGGAGTGATGGTACTCTCTGCGGATGTACCAGTGCGCAAGAACTCATCGCCATCCAACAACAGCCAATCGGGGTTAACATCGGGAAAAGCACGAAGGATTTTCACCACAAAATCGTAGCTTGGTTTGTTACGACCCGACCTGATATGGGAGATCGCAGAGGCCTCCACACCGAGAGCTTTTGCAAGTGACGACGCTGTCAAGTTGTATTTTGAACACAAAATTTCGAGTTTTTCCTTCATCTTTCTTATTTTTTACAAAGATACAAACTTTATTTTTGTAAAGCAAATTATTTTTACAAAAGTAACAACATAACGATTGTTAATAACTATTACATTTGTAAATTACAAGATTATGGTTAAAACAAGAAAATCGACATATCTATAGTTTAGTTTATGTAAATGTATATATTTACTCTATTTTCAATCAGTTACACAATTAAAATACAATCAATTTCTCTCACACGCACAAATTGCCACTTTTTACCTATTTATCTAAACTATATTTAATATAAAAATTGTAATCTGCTGATATACTAACGATTAAAAAATAATATCAAGTGGTTTAACACGTCTAAAATGAGCCAAAATAGCGAGTTCAATCGAAGTTCAATTTAAGTTACAAATGTAATTATCAACACTTATTAACATCGGTTATCTTTGTAACATTTGTAAAGTTTTGCCATTTTACATTGTACAAATGTTATTACGATTGTAAAACGACAACCGTAAAATTCAGGAAAATATGGTGGGCAAAGTGCGAAAATCGCGCGAATGGCGACAGAATACGCTGGATGAGAATATTATGTTAAATAATAAATGGGTAGCGTATGTTAATAACTACACTACCCATTGTATATCAACTCTTTACAGAGTTATCAACACTCCCTATTATTGCAATGAAGAGGCTATTTCTGCGAACTCTTCTGGAGTCAAACTAAGCTTCTCTCGCTTGAAATCTACATCGTTTTCGGTGTTCATTGGCACCAAATGGATGTGTGCGTGGGGTACTTCGAGGCCCAAAACCACAGTTGCGACCTTTTTACACGCTGTAGTTGCCTTAATTTTCTTCGCAATATTCTTTGCGAAAACAATCATCTCCTGAAGTTCGTCATCCTCAAGATCGTAAAAGTAGTCAACCTCGCGCTTTGGAATAACCAAAGTGTGTCCCTTCGCCAATGGAGCGATGTCGAGGAATGCGAAGAATTTTTCGTTCTCCGCAACTTTGTAACAAGGGATCTCCCCCGCTACAATTCGTGAAAAAATCGTTGCCATAATTAAGTTGGAAATTTAGTATAATTTATATCATTTTACGAACACCCTACTTTCGGGTATTAAAAACTCTCTAATCTCTCGGTCTAGCACTCTGCTACATCACATCACCGCTACAAGTTTGCAACATCAGAGTACTCTCAACGCAGAGCCAACACTCCTATATATATTCATCAAAGCGGGCAACTACCCCGCCTATAGTCTGACACAAATCGCTCTATGTATTGAGCAATCGCTTGACCTTATCCATACCCTTTATATGTCGGATATTATCCAACAGCACATTCAGATTATCTATGTCGCGAACGTAGATACTAATCGTTCCCTCGAAGATACCATCGTGCGAGTGGATACTTATCGTACGCATATTTATGTTAAAGTCGGTGGTTATAACCTTTGTCAAATCGAGGATAATTCCAGCGCGGTCCATACCCTGCACCTCTATGGTCGCAAGGTAAGAAATTGCGCGTTGCTGCGACCACTTAATTTCTCGCTCCTTGATAATATTTTCGCCCGACTGGGCTGCGAGTTTGATAAGAGTGTCACACGTCGACTTATGAATGGTAATACGTCCCGTCTTGGGATCGCGGTAGCCAACGACCTTATCTCCTGGTATCGGCTCGCAACACTCCGCCATTACATAGTCTGGTTCTACAGCCCTTACCTCGCCACTGTGTGCCGTAGCATCGAGCGTTGGGGCAACATCATCGAGGTCGAGATCATCGTTCTCAGTGGTGCTACTTCCGGGCAACAATAGTTTCCAGAACTTCTGAATCTTGGTCGACGAATTCTCCTTTAGCACCGAACTGAGGTTGTCAAGAGTGATGATACCAGCACCAATCTTGCTATACAACTCATCCTTATTTCTACAGTCGTACGCAGGCATAAGCTTACGAAGCACACGACCACTAAGCACCACATTATGCTCCGAAAGTCGCTCCTCGAGCAACTGCATACCATACTCTATATTGTTCTCGCGCTCGCTCTTGAGGTAGTCCTGAATAGATTGTCGTGCCTTGCTGGTCACCACAACATCCAACCACCCTGCCACTGGATGCGCACTCTCTGCAGTGATAATCTCCACCTGATCGCCCGTATTTATGCGTGTCGTCACAGGCATCATCCTATGGTTTACCTTGGCACCTATGGCGTGGTCGCCAATCTTGGTGTGTATATCGTACGCGAAGTCCAAAGCAGAAGCACCATAAGGCAAGGTGTGAGCCTCACCCTTGGGCGTAAAGACCACGATGTCGCTCTTATATAGCGAGAGTTTGAAGTTATCCAAGAACTCCATAGCATTCTCCGTAGGACTATTCAGAGCCTCGCGCACCTTGCGAAGCCACTTATCTAAACCATCCTCCTCCTGCGAGATAGAGGCGTGCTTATACTTCCAGTGCGCTGCGAAACCTCGCTCCGCAATATCGTTCATACGCTCGGTGCGCACCTGCACCTCCACCCATATGCCATCGGGCCCCATAACCGTAGAGTGCAGAGCCTCGTAGCCATTCGACTTTGGGATGCTGATCCAGTCGCGTAGGCGGTCGGGCTTGGGCGTATATATATCAGTTACGCAAGAGTATATCTGCCAGCACTGCGTCTTCTCGGATGGGAAAGGCAGAGCCTTAAACACAATGCGTATGGCGAAGAGGTCGTATACCTCCTCAAAGGGGATGCTCTTGCGACGCATCTTGTTCCAGATGGAGTAGATACTCTTTACGCGTGCCGTCATCTCATACTGAAACTTATTTCTATCCAACACCTCGCGTATAGGAGCCATAAACCTCTCGATATACTCCTGACGCTCGGTCTCCGTCTCGTCTATCTTGCGCTTAATCTCAGCATACTCCTCTGGGAAGCGGTAGCGCATACACAGATCCTCCAACTCGCTCTTTATGGCGTGCAGACCCAAGCGGTATGCCAACGGCACAAAGAGATAGATGGTCTCGCTGGTAATCTTTATCTGCTTATGATGGGGCATAGCACCCAACGTACGCATATTGTGTAGACGGTCAGCAATCTTGATGATGATAACGCGCACATCATCCGAGAGCGTGAGTAACACCTTTCTAAAGGACTCCGCTTGCTCGGTGCTGTCGGCATTGAACACACCCGACATCTTCGTAAGACCATCCACCATAGAGGCTATCTTGGGCGAGAAGATACGCTCGATATCCTCCACCGTATACTCCGTATCCTCCACTACATCGTGCAGAAGGGCTGCTACAACCGACTTCTTGCCAAGACCTATCTCCCTCACGGCAATCAATGCCACCTCAATAGGATGTATGATATATGGCTCACCCGAGCGACGACGCACACCCTTATGCGCCTCCTTGGCAAGGAAGAAGGCACGCTTTATAAAGTCCCAATCGCCCTCGCGTCGGCACACCTTGTGCTTATTGCAGGCATCCTGCAACTCTTGCCACTTATCAGCAATCAATATCTCGTCTTGGGGTGAATACTCCATATTTTTTCGTTTTAGCTACATATACCAAAGCACGACTACCCTATTAGTAGTCGTGTTGGTAAATCGTTATAAAAGAGGTAATTAATAATTAATCACTACTAATTACAATGTAACCATTACTAATTACTAATTACTAATTGCTCAGTTACTCGTTCTTATGCTCCTGCATAGCCTGACGCACGCGAAGTTCAATCTCCTCCATAAGAGCAGCGTCGTTCTTCAACGCCTCCTTCACAGCATCGCGACCCTGACCAATCTTTCTGTCGCCATACGAGAACCACGAGCCTGACTTCTTGATAATCTCAAAATCTACGCCAAGATCGATAATCTCGCCGAGTTTCGAGATACCCTCGCCAAACATAATGTCGAACTCTGCCTTCTTGAATGGAGGGGCTACCTTATTCTTAACAACCTTAACCTTGGTGCGTGTACCGAGTTGCTCCTCGCCATCCTTGATAACCGAAGCACGACGGATGTCGATACGCACCGATGCGTAGAACTTCAAGGCGTTACCACCCGTTGTAGTCTCTGGGTTACCATAGACAACACCAATCTTATCACGCAACTGGTTGATGAAGATACATACGGTCTTGGTCTTCGAGATAGAGGCTGTCAACTTACGCAATGCCTGCGACATCAAACGCGCCTGAAGACCCATCTTCGAGTCGCCCATATCGCCCTCAATCTCCGCCTTTGGCGTAAGGGCCGCCACAGAGTCGATAACGATGATGTCGATAGCACTTGAGCGAATCAACGAGTCGGCAATCTCCAACGCCTGCTCGCCATTGTCAGGCTGTGATACAAGAAGGTTATCGATGTCTACGCCAAGTTTCTGCGCATAGTAACTATCAAAGGCGTGCTCTGCATCGATGAAAGCCGCGATACCACCTGCCTTCTGCGCCTCGGCAATAGCGTGAATAGCGAGCGTAGTCTTACCAGATGACTCGGGACCATAAATCTCGATGATACGACCCTTTGGGTAACCACCCACACCGAGAGCCATATCGAGGGTCACAGAGCCTGTAGGGATAACTGGAACATCCACAACCGACTCGCTCGACATACGCATAATAGAACCCTTACCGAAGTCCTTCTCTATCTTATCCATCACTGCCGACAACACCTTCAACTTGTCAGCATTTACCTGTGTCTTCTCTGCCATAACTATATCTTTTTTATCTTATTCTCAAACCCTATTAATACCCTACTCCCTGTCGAGTATCTTGATAATCTGACCATATGAGTCCTTGGTATCCACCTTCTCGATGATGTGGCTTACGCGAGCCTCCTCATCGAGGAGGAATGTCGTGCGAACAATACCCATATACTCTCTACCGCACATCTTCTTCAACTGCCATACGCCCAACGCCTCCGATAGCGAGTGGTCGGTGTCGGCAAGCAAGGTGAAGTTCAACTCGTGCTTCGAGCAGAAGTTCTGATGCGACTTCACCGAGTCTGGACTCACGCCCACAATCTTGTATCCTCGACGCTTCAACTCCTCCTTGCCATCACGCAAGCTCTTTGCCTCCAACGTACATCCCGACGTGTTGTCCTTTGGGTAGAAATATAGCACCGTAGGCGACCCCTTAAGGTCATTTAGCGAGAACTCCGCACCCTCGGTTGTCACGCTCTTAAACTCTGGGATCTGCTCCCCTATCTTAATCTTTATATTTGCCATTTTATATTCGTTTATTTACTTTTTCTGTTTCAAAGTTACTCTTTTTTTTCTAAACTATGAAATATAATTTAGACTTTTTACCTATGCCACTATAGGCAACCCTTATACCGTTGGCAAAAGCGATAAGACTACCCCACCATCTGTATCTCCACCTGACTGAAGAACTCGCTTGCGGTATTATTCAGGCGCGCACGGCACTTGGGGCAACGTATAGCGCACTCGGTGTCGATGTTGCTGTAGATGCTCGCCTTATTGACGTTCGATGCTGTGCGTGGAAGCGAGGTCTTGTACTCGGTAAGCGAGCCACAATGTGAGCAGTTGATTATGTAATTTAGTCTCATAGTCTAATTGTTTTAGGTGTTAGTATTTGTTTCACGATGCAAAGTAACCACCCAAAATTGACAATTAGCGTCAAGAGATAAATTAGTAGTGTTAAAAGTCTGCGACTTTTTGCGCAGAAGATGGGGATGCTGTGGAGTATGGGTAGAGTGGGTATTATGGGGAAGCGCGAGCATCATTAAACTACAATGCAATGCAAAGCGCAGAATAGCGACAACGCGGACTAACGCACGACCTCATCCCCACTA
>JAGCKG010000012.1 GCA_017647625.1 Alistipes sp.
ATATGGTGTGTGAGAAGCGCTCTGACGTAGAGTTCGACTGTGAGAACGACCCCATCCGCACCTTTATCAAGGATGGTTGGGTATATGCTGAGGGCACTACGCTTGGTGCTGACTGCGGTATCGGTATGGCAGCAGCCTTGGCAGTATTGCTCGATGAGAGCTTGGAGCACCCCGCAATTGAGGCACTCTTCACTGTAGACGAGGAGACAGGCCTTACAGGTGCCTTTGGTCTTGGCGAGGGCATGCTCACTGGTAAGTACCTCATCAACCTCGACTCTGAGGATGAGGGTGAGCTCTTCATTGGTTGCGCTGGAGGTATCGACACCGTAGCACACATGGAGTATGAGACCGAGGAGGTGCCTGAGGGTTATGCCTTTGTGCGTCTTGAGATAGGTGATTTGTTGGGTGGTCACTCTGGCGATGATATCGACAAGGGTCGTGCTAACTCAAATAAGCTCCTTGCACGCTTCCTCTACAACGCTATCGACACCTTCCAGGTTGTGCTTGCCGACTTCAATGGTGGTAACTTGCGCAATGCTATTCCTCGTGAGGCATACGCTGTTGTGGGTGTTCCCGCAGAGTCTAAGGAGGACTTCGAGGAGCGTTACTTGGAGTTTGGTCAGATGATGATGGAGGAGTTCAAGCACACAGAGCCTCGTATGCGCTTTGCTGTTAGCGATGTTGAGGTTAAGCCTACAAAGGTTATGACCAACGACGAACTTTGCTACTTCTTGCTTGCGTTGGTAGGTCTTCCAAATGGCATCCTCGGTATGTCATTCGCTATGCCAGGTCTTGTTGAGACCTCTTCAAACCTTGCCTCTGTGAAGTTCGATACCGAGAACGAGGTTATCACCGTAACTACATCACAGCGTTCATCTGTTGAGAGTGCGAAGTTGTATGCTGCGCAGACTATCGAGTCGGTATTCTATCTTGCGGGCTTCGATGTTCAGCACTCTGATGGCTATCCAGGTTGGGCTCCTAACCCAGAGTCAAAGCTCCTTAACGAGACTGTTCAGTGCTACCGCGACCTCTTTGGCACAGAGCCAAAGGTACGCGCTATCCACGCTGGCTTGGAGTGCGGTTTGTTCCTTGAGAAGTACCCACATTTGGAGATGGTATCGTTTGGTCCTACCTTGCGTGGTGTACACTCTCCAGACGAGCGTCTTGAGATCTCTACCGTAGATAAGTTCTGGAAGTTGTTGGTAGAGCTTTTGAAGCGTATTGCATAATTTGGTTTGAAACTATGGTAAACTTTATACTCATAGTTAAAACATTAAAAACAACCAATATCAACGTGCGGGGTTTAGGACAAGTTGTCGTAGACCCCGCTACGATTGAGATTGGTAATAAGTCTGTTGTCGCTCGTTGCCGTATTGTGGGTCAGAGAGGTTATAAGACCCTTAAGTGCTATCTCACCTCGCGTCATAGAGATGATATCAAGGGTGTTCGCTACTATCCCAAGTCGCTTGCTGTGTCTGGTTTTAGTGGAAGAGTGGAGTATATAGATGTTGCTATTAGCCGTTGGATAAATGGTAGAACCTTGGATATAGCATTATACAATGTAGGACGCGATTTTAAGGGACTTAGCAAGGAGTTTGATGTAATGGCTCTGCGTCATCTGCAAAGTGGAGTTATTCACGGCGATATAAAGCCTGAGAATATCATTGAGCTGTCGTCGGGCAGGATGACCTTGGTGGATAGCGATGAACTGCCGTTGGAGGTTGATGGTAACTGCCACGCTAAAGACTACGGCTCGGAGTATTACACCCATCGCCTTCGCACGCTACGTCGTACGGATGAGTTTACGGACCACTATCCGTTAGCCTTTCTGTCATCTCTCTTGGCAACACTTGTCTATGTCCCCGATTTATTTGACACACGACATACCATAGAGGAGTATATTGCTATGGCGACGGATATTCTACGCGAGCATAACGACACAGGTCACTATAATCTTATAGTGGCTATGCAAAACTCCATTATGGGTAAGGTTGAGGGTATTGAGGGACTATTTCAGTCTATTGTAATGGCAAACGAGTAGGTTGCCGTCATCGTCGTAGAGGTGCATACCGCTACCCTCGCAATATTGCCACATCTTGCAGTCGGCACACTTCCCCTTCTTTGTCCACTCGCGGTTGCGGAACTTCTCGAAGCGGTTTTGCCATACATCCCAGAAGTTATCACGATAGATATTTCCCTGCGTAAAGTTGGCGCGCACACTTGTACATCCCGAGATGTCGCCATTGACACGTATCGATGCGATGCCTATACCAGCGTAGCACTCGTACGGGTTTGTGCGCACACGCATCTCGTAGCCTCCGAGGAAACCCTCGCAACTATACGATGCCTCGATGCGACCCTCCTTGCGTGTGCGGAGGATAAACTCCATCATTGCGGTGTACTCCTCGTCGCTAAGTTGCAGACTCTTATCCTCGGCAGCACGACCTACAGGGAAGATAGCAAATAATCGCCAGCGGCGCACACCGAGTGAGATGAGGAACTCCTTAAACTCCTCCAAGCGGGGTAGTAGGGCAGGTGTTACGCAGGTCACCACATCCGACACCAACTCTTTGTCTGCCGATATCATACGCACAGCCTCTACGGCGCGTGCGAAACTCTCCTTATTTTGGCGAATATGGTAGTGTTGCTCTTCGAAACCGTCTAACGATACAGTTATAGAGTGCAGACCCGCACGAATAAGCGAGTCGAGACGTGCGCGACTAAGGGCAAGACCATTGGTCACCATACCCCAAGGGTAACCACGACGATAGAGGTTGATGCCTATATGCTCAAGGTCTTTGCGCACCAACACCTCTCCACCCGAGAGGATGATAAATGTCTTGTTGGGGTTTACGTTAGGTGTTATCTCGTTGTCCAGTACGCGGAAAAAATCCTCGGCAGGCATATCCTTAAACTCAGGATTTACCGTGCAGTCGCTGCCGCAGTGGCGACAGTTGAGGTTGCAACGCAGGGTACACTCCCAAAATAGCGTATTCAGCGTATGCTCCTCGGTGCGTATTTTGTGTAGTTTTTTGAATAGTTTGAGTGTTATCCATTGGCGGATACTTAAACGCTTTGCCATAGATGCTACTCCTCGTTAACGCGACTTAGTTTTACATCACCAAGGTCGAGAACCTTTATCTCCTCCTCTGCCCAGCTCTGGTCTGTTGGGAGTTCTATTTGGTGGGGTTGGAACTCGCCACCATTTAGCTCCCCATCATCATCAGAGAAGTATATATCTGCCAAGCGACCCACAACGCGGAACTCGCCAGACTTATTAGTAAAACTACCTTGCAAGTCGGTACTTACGTGGATGCCCTCAATAGGCTCGCCCTCAGGGTCTACAACACGACCTGAGGCTTCGAAATTAGGGTTAAACTCTGTGTCGGGGCAAGCATAACACGCCACGCAGGTTAGCGACATACCAAGCAGCGCGAATAGACGGGTTAAAATTTTACCTAACATAGCCAAATAAATTTAATGTAACAACCTAATTTGCTATTATCACTCACACGTTCTCTCTCTCGCCTCCTACTAATAGAGTCTCTACTGCTGGTTAATCAAGAAGTCTGGGCGACCAAAGTTGAAACCTACACCGAAGTAGATGTTGAACGAGTTAGATGATAGATATCCAGCACCTTCCAAGCCACTGAACCATAAAAGAGTATCTTCTACGCCATCCATAATCACACCTCCTGTTGGGATGTAGTCTACACCTACGAAGATGTTAATAGCGCGTGGGTGTAGGTTTACAGCCGCACCATATGTGCCAGGGACATTGCCGTTGAAGAATGTATGACTTGCAGTGAGTGACATCCAGTTTGTTGGACGTACGTTGAGCGATGCTGTGAACTCGGTCATAATGCCTCCGTGCAAGATGCGTGTGTGCGACAAAGCACCAACAGAGAAGTGATTGTGTAGGAAGTTATACTCGACACCAAGGTTGATGTTTGTAACAAGGCGTGAAGTATAGTCCGAGAAGAAACGTGGCATCTCAATAACATCCTTATCCATAATGCTAAGGAGGTTTTCTACCGCGCTCTTCTTGTCATATGATGCTTTCATCGAACCCTCCATCATAGTCTCTTTCGACCACTTGATAAAACCCAAGTCGGTGATAGCACCCGATACCTTAAGGTGCTTGTCAAACAGTGATATCTCGGCACCGAGGTCGATAGCACCACCGAAACTCTTCACGTGGTCAGATACAGACTCCAACGAGTCACCATACTCAATCTCTGGTAACACCTCGCCATCGTAGTTTGTGCTATCGTAGAATACGCCCGCCGCCTTCATATTACCATCTACAGAGAACTGGTTGTCGGCAACAGAGATATGATTGAAGTTGATTATAGCGTTGTTAATACCCACGAGGAACTTGAGACGCGCACCCAAGGTGATGTTCTCGCCAAGACGGAAGGTGCGACCGATGAAGTTCTCAAGATACATATCACTATTTATACGCGCGTTCTCGGCTGTTATGTTCGTAGGTTCGTCGCTCTTCAAGAGTTTGTAGTACTCCTTTGGTATTGTCGAGTCTAACACAAAACGAAGACTTGAGCCTATATTCCAAAAAGCACCATTAAGGGTGTAGAAACCCAGTTTGAATAGATTTACATCGTAGTTGAACGACATTGTACACTTGTTAGGCAACTTACCGAGGAACTCATTAGCGGATACCAATGGACTATATGCGTCGACATACTCGCCATTACGATAGTATCCCAAATATGAGTGGTAGTTGCTGTAACTACCATATGCGTATCCCGAAAGTGGTGACAGCGCAAGATAACCGCGTGTTGGCACCAACGCAGGGTTTAGGTCGGTACGGAAGTACGAACCCTCCATAAAGTATGATGTCTTAAGTTGTGCCGATGCGCTTTGTGTAGCAAGCACAGCACCAAGCATAAGTATCGCGCAAATAAATCTTTGTATCTTCATAATTGTCTATGTGTTAAGTCTATTTCCTCTTTAGCATTACTGTGCCTAACTCTACTATGCCACTGCCTGTAAAGCCCCATTTGTCGGGCATAGTAGGAGGTGTTATCTTATCTGTGATGTCCACCTCAAGGGTCTCGTACTCTCCACGATTATACTCGCCATCGATATCCTCGAAGTATACTCTCCATCTCTTGCGTGGCTCTACTTGAGCAAAGGCGTGTATCTCGCCAAGGTGATTGGAGTAGCCTAAACGACCATCAAACTTATCCTTCTCGGGGTATGAGTAGATACCCTGTATCGGCACTCCCTCCTCATCTACAACTACCGCAGATACCCATAGTCCGTAGTATTCATCGACAAGGTCTATCTTGTCGCATCCAACCGTAAGAAGTGCAACTATACCTATACATATAATATTAACCCACTTCATACCTACTCCTCCTCGTTGTTTGTATCCTGCTCCTGCTCGCCCTCTGCGTTCTGCTCCTTGAGCGTCAATGTCACATTGCCAAGTTCCGCCTTGTATGAACCTTGATACCAGTCGCCATCTCCCTTCTTTGTCTGCTTGACTTTGTCGCTGATGTCGAGTTTCAAGGTCTCGAACTCACCACCGTTGTATTCCCCATCGATATCGTAGAAGGTTACCTCATACTGACTGCCGGGCCATATCTGACCGCTTGCCTCAATATTTCCCTGATAGTCAGAGATGCCAGTGTTATGCTCGAAGTAGTGACCCTCCTTTGTGCGCACCTCGATGCCCTGTATTGGGTTGCCCTCGCTGTCTACAACACGCGCTTTAAGCGTAAAGTTGATGTGTGGTGTGCCATACATCGCCACAGGGATGCAACTTGCAACACTGACACCACATAGGGTAAGTAACATATTTAACAGCTTCTTCATATCGCTCGTTTTTTAGGGATGTTCTATAAATTAGTAAATTAAGTTTAACAATAGGAAGTTTTATTTTATATTTCGGTCGCTTTTGTGTCTATTTCGGCATCTTTCTCATCTTTCCTCGGTTGCTATGCCCGCATAGCGCCCTCGAAACAGATAAG
>JAGCKG010000013.1 GCA_017647625.1 Alistipes sp.
GAAGCTCGAGAAGAACCTCGGTTCTATCGCTGACCTTAACCGTCTTCCAGCTGCTTTGTTCGTTATCGACGTTCAGAAGGAGCAGAACGCTGTTAAGGAGGCTAAGCGTTTGAGCATCCCAGTATTTGCTATGGTTGATACTTGTTGTGATCCTACCGACATTGATTATGTAATTCCAGCAAATGACGATGCTCAGAAGTCTATCGCTACTATCCTTGATGTAGTATGCGGTGCTATCGCTGAGGGTGCTGAGGAGCGCAAGCTCGAGAAGGAGAAGGAGGCTCAGGAGGCTGAGGCTCAGGAGGGCGCAAAGCAGGCTAAGCCACGTATCAAGAAGTCTGTAAAGGCTAACGTTGATGCTGTAGAGGCTACTGTTGCTGACGTTGTTGCAGCTACTGAGGCAAAGGAGGAGTAATCCCCACCTTTCTCACTGCCAAGAGGCAAACATCTACCGAGTGCGGGTAGGCATCAGGCCCGCTCGCCTCGGTTTTTTCAAGATTATTAACGAATAAAAAGATTACAAATATGGAAATCAAAGCAGCTGATGTAATGAAGCTCCGTAAGATGACCGGTGCTGGTATGATGGTCTGCAAGAAGGCTCTTCAGGAGGCAGAGGGCGATTTTGAGCGCGCAAAGGATATTATCCGTGAGAAGGGTAAGCTCGTTGTTGCAAAGCGTTCAGACCGTACTGCTACTGAGGGTGTTGTAGTAACTAAGATTGTTGGCGAGAAGGCATACATCCTTTGCCTTGCTTGCGAGACTGACTTCGTAGCTCAGAACGTTGAGTTCGTTGCTTCTGCAGAGTCTATCTTGGAGATCGCTGTTGCTGCTGACGCAGCTGATCGTGACGCTCTTATGGGTGTTAAGAACGCTGAGGGTCACACTGTAGAGGAGATGGTTACAGAGAAGTCAGGTCAGACTGGCGAGAAGGTAGAGATCGCTTACTACGCTCGTATCGAGGCTCCTTACTGCGTAGCTTACGTTCACTTCAACAAGAAGCTCGGTTCTATTCTTGGCTTCAACAAGGCTATCGATGAGGAGGTTGCTCGCAAGGTTGCTATGCAGGCTACTGCAATGGCTCCACTTTCAATCGACGAGAATGACTGCCCAGCAGAGATCGTTGAGAAGGAGAAGGCTATCCAGCTTGAGATGATGAAGCAGGATCCTAAGAACGCTAACAAGCCAGATGCTATTCTTGAGAAGATCGCAGAGGGTAAGATGCGTAAGTTCTTCGAGGAGAACACTCTTCTTAACCAGGCTGTTGTAGGCGAGAAGGAGTCTATCCGCGAGTTTATCCAGAAGGCTGACAAGGAGGCTACTGTAGTGGCTTATAAGCGTTTTGCTCTCGAAGCATAATAATTTCTCGAGATAAGGGCGCATCTGCGTCCTCTCAATCATTGCCCCAAATGGGAAATACACCAAGTATGTCCCATCTGGGGCAATTTCTTTATCGAGAACACATCTGCAACCCTTCTCTCAAGAAATTAATTTCTCGTGATAAGAGGTCATCTTCGACTCTTCAGTCAAACTGGCGAATGGGAAATACGCAAAGTATGTCCCATCCGCCATTTTTCGTGTCAGAGCCAAATCTAACCCCTTCTGACAAGAAATTAGGTTGTGCTGCCCTGTATGTTTATATGTTGCTTGGAATAAGCGAAGCAGACACAAACTCTCAGGGCAGTACTACCCAATTTCTCAGGAGAAGGCTGCATATACAACGCTCGGCAAAAATGCCACCGATGGGTAGTACTTGGCGTACGTCCCATTGGTGGCACTTTTTGTTAGCGGCAGTAGATGTCTGCCTTATCGTGAGAAATTACTCTCTGTTGCCGAGAATTCGTAGCAAATGCAAAAATAAGTTTACAAAGTCCAAATACAAAGTCAACGCTCCAAATAGTGCGAGCTTATGACCCATATCATCTGCAACGCCATAGTTGGCAACCATCTCCTTAATCTTCTGCGTATCGTAAGCCGTAAGCCCCACAAAGATAAGCACTCCCGCGAAACTGATGATCCAGTACATAGTCTCCGAGTGTAGGAAGATATTAACCACCGTAGCGATGATAAGACCTATTAGAGCCATTAGGAGTATGCTACCAAAGCGTGAGAGGTCGAGGCGTGTGACAAAGCCTATGATGCTCATCGCGAGGAACGTACCTGCCGTAATAAAGAATATCGAGGCTATAGACCCCATTGTGTAGACCATAAATATCGACGACATAGAAACGCCCATAAGCACCGAGTAGAGGATAAAGAGCAGTGTCGCTGTGGTCATAGACATCGCGTGCAGGCGTGCCGAGAGCCATATCACAAGACCAAGCTGTGCGATGATGGCTATCCATATGATTGATGGGTTTGTCGCCAATGTCTGCCAAAATGCTGGTGACTGCGATAGGAAGTAGGCCACGATACCTGTTACAGAGAGTGCTGCCGCCATCTGCATATATACACTCTTGAGTAGGGTGGCAACTGCGCTGGATTTTGCGCTCTGGTGTGTAGAAACAAAATTTGCCATATTCAGTATAGATAAATATTATTAGATGTAGCCCCTCCGAGACTCGAACTCGGATCTAAGGTTTAGGAAACCTTCATTCTATCCCTTGAACTAAAGGGCCATATCTATTCTGCAAATATAGCAAACTTTTTGCAAAAAACAATCTGTAACGCTCCAAATGAGTCATTATGACTATATTTTTCATCATATATCATAACTGCTACTCGCCAAATGGAAAAATTTTCAGAGTAATTTAGTCTATTTACAATCGTTGTAATAGTCGGATAATCAGGTGTATATAAAAAATATTATTACCAATAAGGAAATTTTGCTATTAGAAAATTGGTTAAAAGTTTCTATGGCTCACAAAAATAGTGTATATTTGCACTATTAAAAGAGACTTTCAAAACAGAGTTTTTATTATGTTGGAAAGAAATTTAATTAAGATTTACGAGCAGAGTTTCCGCGATAACCGCGAGATGTCGGCTCTTACAGACTACTTCAAGGGCGAGTCGTTCTCGTACTATGAGGTGGCTAAGGAGGTGGCTAAGGTACACCTTATCTTCAAGGAGGCAGGTATCGAGAGGGGCGATAAGATTGCCCTTATTGGTCGCAATAACACACGCTGGTGCATCAGCTACATTGCTACAATTACCTACGGCGCAGTTATCGTGCCTATCCTTCAGGACTTCAACCCTAACGATGTAATCAACATTGTAAACCACTCGGAGAGTAGACTCCTATTCTTGGGCGACAACTTCTGGGATGATATCGAGGGCGAGCAGATTCCTGCTGTGGAGGCTGTATTCTCGCTTACCGACTTCCACGTTATCTATGAGCGTGAGGGTAACAAGATTACAAACTTCACAAAGAACATCGTATCGCACTATCGTCAGGCATACCCACGAGGCTTCAGCGTCGATGATATCAAGTATCCAGAGGTGCCTAACGAGGCTATCTGTTTGCTTAACTACACATCGGGTACTACAGGCTCATCGAAGGGTGTTATGCTCTCGGTGAACAACCTTACAGGTAACATCGGCTATGCGATGGATATGGTGAACCCTGATAATGGCGAGCATTACTTCCGTCGAGGTGGCCGCACCTTGTCATTCCTACCATTGGCACACGCCTTTGGTTGCTCGTTCGACTTCCTTGCACCATTGGCTTGTGGCGCGCACATCACGCTTCTTGGCCGTATCCCTTCGCCAAAGATTCTTGTCGAAGCGATGAAGGTTACACAGCCAAATATCGTATGCTCTGTGCCTATGATTCTCGAGAAGGTATATCGTAAGAGTATCCTTCCACTCTTGGAGAAGAAGCCTATGAGTATCGCGATGCGTATTCCATTGATTAACACCGCTATCTACTCAACTATCAAGGCAAAGCTTATCGAGCAGTTCGGTGGCTGTGTTGAGGTCTTTATCGTGGGTGGCGCAGCACTAAACAAGGAGACTGAGGACTTCCTACGCCTTATCAAGTTCCCTATCACCGTAGGTTACGGTATGACCGAGTGCGCACCTCTTATCAGTTTTGAGTTGCCACAACTCTTCAAGGCTGGCTCTTGTGGTCGCATTCTTCCTCCAGAACTCTTCGAGGCAAAGATCCTATCTCGTGACCCACAGAATATCCCAGGTGAGTTGTGGGTGCGCGGTGAGCACGTTATGATGGGCTACTACAAGAACGAGGAGGCTACACGTGCCGTACTCGACGAGGATGGCTGGCTCCATACAGGCGATATGTGTACTATGGATGAGGATGGCACACTCTACATTCGTGGCCGTTGCAAGACAATGATTCTTTCAGGCTCTGGTCAGAACATCTACCCAGAGGAGATTGAGGCACGTCTTAACAACCTCTACCTTGTAGGCGAGTCTCTTATTATCGAGAACAACGGTAAGCTTACCGCTCTTGTTGTTCCAGACTATGACCTTGCCACTGCCGAGGGCATCAACCTCGACAACCTACAGGAGATTATGGATAACAACCTCCAGGAACTTAACAATATGGTGGCTTCATACGAGAAGGTCTCTAACATCATCATCCACCGTGAGGAGTTCCTTAAGACGCCAAAGCGTAGTATTAAGCGTTATTTGTATAGTGCGGAGCGTCTAGGACTCAACTAATTTCTTGTGATAAGGGGTCGATTGCGTCCCCTAACTAAAAAGGCGACAATGGGACGTACGTTCAAGTACTACCCATCGTCGCCTTTTTCGACGAGAGTAACACTCGGCGCCCTTCTGACAAGAAATTTCTTGTGATAAGGGGTCATCTACTTCCGCTAACGAATTATCTCGCCAATGGGCAGTACGCCCAAGTACAGCCCATCGTCTCGAAATTCGCCGAGCGTTGTATCTAACCCCTTCTGACAAGAAATTAGGGTTGTGCTGCCCTGTATGTTCTTGTTGATTTCGCTTGTTCCAAGTGACAACTGCGTTGAAGGGGC
The DNA here is from genome assembly GCA_017647625.1 of Alistipes sp. GTDB lineage: Bacteria > Bacteroidota > Bacteroidia > Bacteroidales > Rikenellaceae > Alistipes. Next base: position 4,941 of record JAGCKG010000013.1, read on the forward strand.
CTAAGAGGCCAAAAGGGAAATTTTCTCTTTCAAAAAGGCAACGCCTTTTAACTATTACTAATTACTCCCTACTAATTACTAATTATTTTTGCCGCTTCTGCCCCTTCAGGCCCTTTTATAAATCCTGCGCGAAGCGCACCATACCTTTGAGGCAAAACTTCGTAATGCCTCGACTTTGCTACGGCTCGGCATAACAAGTAAACTTGTTCTGCTCTCGCCTTAATCGCAAAGTTCAGTTTTCACCTTTCAGTTTTCAGTTTGTAAAAAGGCGTAGCCTTTTAACTATTACTAATTACTCACTACTAATTACTAATTAAAAAGGGCGTGTTCCGAAAGAACACGCCCATATTGATGCGAACTACTCGCGAGACTATCTATTTGCTGAGTTGTAACCTGAAATAGGGTATAACTCAAATGGATAGTATGTAGCGTAACCGCTAAGAACGATCTTGGCGTTGCCACTATCTGGCTTCACCTCATACTCTCGCAACACAGAGGTTGAGCCATCGTCAGAGTCGGTGATATAGAGTTTTGTGATGTACTCTGTAACGTTGTCGATCTCATAACCCCAGATAGTCACAGCGTGACCGCCACTGAAATTAGATGACATAGCCACAGCCATTGATGACATACCATACTTGAAGGTATCTACGATATAGCGTGAGAACTGTAACAATGGGTCTGATACAGAACTGCCTCTCCAACTATAGTTGTTAATCTGGTTAGCATAAGAGAAGTTCTCCCACTGGTGCAAATTAGCAGAGATATCGCTCCATACAGCCTTGAAGTAGCCACCTGTACCACTCTTTGGGTAAGAGCGGTTTACAGTACCCATAGAGGTGTTGATATCACGACCCTCGAAGTACCATACAACAGCAGCATCTGCCCAGTTACCCTTAACGTGGTTATCCCAGTCATCGCGGAAGACATCCATAATCTGAAGTTCGTAGTTGTACGAACTTGAGGTGCCATTAGGACATCCTGCAGGTAGGGTGTTGCCATCTGCTACATAACGATCCTGGAACCACTGAAGGATATTTGATGCTGATGCAGCCCAGCACATCATAGCATCTGCCTGAGCATTCTGTGGGGTACTCTTCTTGTTCACATCATACCAACCCGATGATAGTGTCACGCCCTCGGCAAAGACGATGCTCTTGCCTGTAGCGGTTACCTCTGTAGCGGTGATGGTGATAGTCTCAGAACGCATAGAGCCCTTCTCGGCATATACGCTGTATGTACCTGGTGTGGTAGTCAAGAACTTATTACCGTTGAGCTTGCCGTTGTTAACGTAGATTGCCGATGTGTTTGTTACATCTGCGCCATCCTGCATAACGGTGAACTTAACGCTCTCCACGCCATTAGCCTTGATAGTGGTTGCTGAAGCTGTGAGGGTGATAGGCTTCTCCTCCTCGATAATCTTCATACGAGCGATTACCTCTACGGTATTCGACTTCTCCTCCTCGCACATAGCGTAGAATGAGTATGTGCCAACCTCGGTTGTTGAGAACTCGTTACCCGATAGTTTGTTGTTGTCTACTGCGTTGTACACGTCGAAGTTAGTGGTGCTAACGCCGTCAACCTTAAGTGTAAATACTGCAGTCTCCTCGCCATCAGCGTAGATGGTTGTTGGTGACACGCTCAACACTACCTGCTTATCGGTAGGGTCTACAGGTGTGTCTGGGTTATCTGGAGTCTCCTCAGCCTTTGTTGCTGTCACAGTTACGGTATTCGACTTCTCGTTACCACGCTTTGCGTAGAACTTGTACTCGCCAGCATACTTGGTCTTGAAGGTGTTACCCTCCAAGACCTCGTTAGTGTCGGCAAAGTATATCTTAGCGTCGTCGACCTTGGCATCCTTGCTGTCTGCAACGTTGAAGGTTACCACATCGGTGCCATCAGCCACGATCTCGCTCTTGTCGATAGTGAGTTTTAGCGTCTGCGAGACAGCATCTTCTGGAGTCTCATTGCACGCTACGATGCCCAAAAGGGCGATAAGTGAAAATAATAACTTCTTCATATCACAATTACTTTACACGCTGTAGGATGATGTCGCTGGTAGCAATTGCCCAAGCATCCAAAGAGCTATTTAGACGGAATACCGATGGACGATAGTTACCATTGTCATACTCCTGGCCAGCGTGGCAGATACCAATTACGATGGTGTTGCCATCCTCAGAGATTGTCACTGGGAATGTTGTAGGTGCTGTCCAGCCATTCTCAACATCGGCACCGTAGAAGTAGAATGTACCATCCTCGCCCCAATTGTAGAATAGCTCGCCCTTAGATGAAGGTACGGTTACAACATCGCCCTCGCCAATCTCCAAGAAGATCTTTGGACCGAAGTCGCGGAGTGCCAACGCTGGGTTGTTTGCCCAGTATGAACTCTGCTCCTTAAGGAACTCTGGAGAGTAGTAAGGCATAGGCTCGTGTGTGCCGTCGCCATTTACGTTGAATGGCCAGCCCTGAACAACAAGGCGGTTCTGGTTGCGGAAGTAGTCTACGTTGCTCTCGTCAGCACCTGCTGCGATAGTTACAGGGACATCGGTGATGCGTACCTGCTTGTTGTTGAACTGGATAAGGTCGTATGATACCTTCCACTCGCCAAGCAATGATGTGAAGAGGTCTGACTCTACGCGCGCTGGAATAGGCTTTGCATCGGTTTTCTTCGATACCACCTTTACAGTCTCGGTGTTCTCGGCATTTTTAACGCTGATTATTGCCACATACTCAGCCTCTGGGAACAAGTCCTCCTGCTTGAGTGAGAGACCAGTACTCTTAACGGCTGCAACCTGCTCTGCAGTAAGATCCATACCATATATACGAGCGATATCTGCGTCGCTGTACTCATACTGCTTACGAACACTCTCAACATCTGCCAATGTGTTGAATGCTACCTTTACAGACTGAGCATCAGTAGAGTAAAGGTTGATATTTAGTGTGTTGTGACCATTCTCGGCAGCCACTGTAAGTGATGCCTCTACATTAGGCGCGCTCATTGAAGGAGCAAGTGTTGTGAATGGTATGAGTGTGAGGGCCTCTGCACCCTTGTTATCGATGATGACAACGTGGCATATGTACTCTGTATTTGTTGTTAGACCGCCCCATACAGCCTCATTAGTCTCTGTAAGATGCCAAGAACCTGCGCTTGGGTACTTAACCAATGTGGCAAGCATAGTCTCGCCATAGCCTGCAACGATGCTGTCAGACCAAACCTTGTCGCGTACAAGAACGTAGTACTCTACGACGGTTGAATCAGGGGTTGTCTTGATGTTTACAGATGTAGAGCTGATGTTTGTAAGCTCGGTAACAAGACCTGCGTTAGATTGTGGACGTTTAGGTGTGCGTGTTGAGGCGTGGTAGATTTCGCCTACTACCTCCTGACCATTTGCGATTGCTGCGATAACATAGTAGTCGCTGTCCTCGCGAACGTGCATAGTGTAGTTGCCGTATGCAAGACCATCTACCCACTCTACCTCGATAGGACCACTTGCTGGGATACCGATACCAAGTGTTGAGATGTAGCTCTCGATAGTTAGACCGTTGTACTCAAGATATGCAGCGTCGATACACTGGAATACATAGTTACCAGTCAGGTTGATTGAGAACGAGATTGTGTCGTAAGTAGTGTTGTTGATAACGATAGGGTTAGCAATACCGTCGTCCAATGTTGTGAATTTTGTACTCTTTGGCGCACTCAACTGACCGCTATCGGTAGCGCGTAGAATGGCGTAAAGGTTGTAGGCAGTGTTGTCGTTAAGACCCGATAGTGTGATGGTCTCGGTGTCTGCAATCTCCTTAGAGTTAGCCACAAACCACTCGTCAACCTTTGGCATCTCGAAGTCTGCAGGACTAACAATATAACCGAGTGTACCAGCCACGTTGGTGGTTACGGTAAATGTGAAAGAGTCCTCTGTAACCTCCACCTCGCTGATGGTGATTGCAGGAGTCTCGGTAGGCTTTTGTGGTGTAGGCTCAGTTGGAGTGTCGCTACAACCTACGAAGCTCAGCATACCGAGCAACATTGCAAATAGGGTAAATAATTTTCTCATAGTTTAAGGTTTATTAAAATAAAGGGATGTTCTATAAATTAGTAAATTAAGTTTAACAATAGGAGGTTGTATTTTATCTTTCGGTCGCTTTTGTGTCTATTTCGGCATCTTTCATATCTTTTCTCGGTTGCTATGCCCGCATAGCGCCCTCGAAACAGATAAGAAATATATCCGAAATATCTCACAAAATCAACTCGACCTAATTTATAGAACCTCCCTTTATTTACGATTTGCTATTTGGTTTAATTTTCATCCGCAGACCTCGATTTAGGTATTTATACTACCGATATGAGGGGGAAAATTAGATAACTTTGCCCCAGTAAATAGTACCACGATATGGGAAAATATTTCGATATGCTCACAGAGGATGTACGCCTTAAAGAGGGTCTTAAGGCGTGTATGAACTGCGGTGTCTGCACCGCCGTATGCCCCGCTGCGGAGTTCTACAACTATGACCCTCGACAGATTGTTGCCATCGTACAGACTCGCGATGACGACGAGATTGAGCGACTGCTAAAGGAGGATACGATATGGTACTGCGGAGAGTGTATGTCGTGTAGACCACGATGTCCTCGAGGCAACACCCCAGGATATGTCATCCAAGCATTGAGGACGCTATCACAGCGATTAGGATTCTTCGTCGAGAGCGAAAAGGGTCGCCAGCAGTTGGCTCTAAAACGCTTTATAGGCGACAACATCCTCAAAACGGGATACTGCCTCACGCCTCGCAACATACGCCCCGACCTACACCCCGAGCAGGGTCACGTCTGGGAGTGGATATACGAAAACGACGACGATATATTTGGCAAGTTTTCAGAGTGTTACGGCACAGAGGGCGCAGGAGCATTGCGTCGCGTAGATGATAAATCTATGGCAGAGATTAACCGTATATTTGAGGTTAGCGGTGGCAAGGCATTCTACGACAACATCGAGCATCACTCCGAGCGCAAGGCTCGCGAGATGGGCTACGACGGAGCAAACGAGGAGTATCTTATGGATGTCTACACCACTAATTCTGAAAACCATTATTAAGCGAAAAATAATGACACGACGAGCATCTTGGCAGGAGTATCAGAAGAATATTGCCGACGACAAATACTATTATGCCCGCAGTTGCATACGCCAGAACTTCTTCCCAGGAAGCGAGAGGGCTTTTCTCGACATCCTGTCAAAGGACCTCGGCAAGGATATATTCGACGATCCGTTGCACACCTCCTGCACAGGCATCGGCTACCACTCCGATGTAGTGCCATTGGAGACCATAATGACCGTTGTAGCACGCCAGTTTGCCCTTATGGCAGAGGCTGGCTACGAGAATTTTATCTCCTCGTGCATAACATCGTTTGGTATCTACAACGAGGTACTATCGACGTGGGAGGAGTTCCCCGAAACCGAGGAGCGCACACGCAAATTCCTGAAGGAGGCTACGGGACGTGACCTTGTAAAACCTCGCTCCATAGCCCACACCTCCGACATCATATTCACCCACCGCTACGCCATCGCCCACAAGGCAAAACGTCGCTTGGTAAACATACACACTGGCACACCGCTAAATGTGGTGGAGCATATCGGATGCCACTATGCCAAGATATTCCCTAAGTCGGGCATTGGAGGCTCGGAGTTCCCATATGTCTTGGCGGGTATGATCGAGGCGTGGGGAGGCGAAGTGATAGACTACCCCGAGCGCAGACACTGCTGTGGTTTTGGCTTTAGGAACTACCTTGTGCAGGCAAATCGTGGCTCATCGATAGCAAACTCGCACAAAAAACTCGACAGTATGGCTCCCTATAAACCCGACTTCATAGTGGCAAACTGCCCAGGTTGTGCAATGTTCCTCGACAAGTGGCAATACACTATAGCAGAGATGGATGGCACAATATATGGCGAAAACGGAAAGGGCATACCAGTTCTCACATACGAGGAGATGGCAGGACTTGTTTTGGGTTACGATCCCTGGGAGTTGGGAATGCAGTTTCATCAGGTCGACGTAGAGCCACTACTCGATAAATTGGGTGTGGAGTACGACCCCGAGAGCAAATATTTAGGTAAGGATGGCAAGCATATCGGCAAGCCAAAGCCCGCAGCAGTAAACTGCGAGTCGGAGCGATACATATACGAAATGAAGCAGAACTTGGAGAGATGGTAAAGCGTGTAGTTATAGTAGGTGGCGGTGCTGCTGGTATGCAGACAGCCCTCGAACTCAAATCACGAGGCATAGAGTCTATCATCGTGGAGCGTGATATAGAACTTGGCGGTAAAGCGCGTGGTTGGCACAAACTATTTCCCACGTTCACACCCGCCAAGGAGGTACTAAACGAGATTATCAACCGCGTAAAGCAGGCGCGCATACGCTGTTTCCTCGGCCAGGAGGTAAAGAGCATATCGTCGGATGGCGTAACCCTACGCTCCGAGGAACGCATCCTTGCCGACGCGGTAGTTGTTGCCACGGGCTTTACCCTCTTCGACGCCCACCGCAAGCAGGAGTATGGCTATGGTCTTTACGATAATGTCATCACCTCGGTAGACCTTGAGCGTATGATGAATGGTGGCAAGGTAACCCTTGCCGATGGCTCGGAGCCACGACGCATAGCGATACTACACTGCGTAGGCTCGCGCGACGAGAAGGTGGGACAGCGTCACTGCTCGAAGGTATGTTGCATTACGGGTGTCAAGCAGGCGATAGAACTTAAGCAACTATTTCCCGATGCCGAGGTTTTTAACTTCTATATGGACATCCGTATGTTCGGCCCTGGTTACGAGGAGTTATACCGCGAGGCGCAGGAGCGATACAACGTACACTTCGTGCGTGGTCGCATCTCGGAGGCTGCCGAAACCCTAAACAAGCGCATACAGATAAAGGCGGAGGATACACTTACCGGTCGCCCACTGCGTATGACGGTGGATATGTTGGTGCTATTGGTGGGTATGAGTGCCAACTACGAGAATGGCGACCTTGCACAATCAGCAGGCTTGTCGTTAGCCCCAAATGGCTACTTCCGCGCACAAAACCCATTTCTCGGTGCGGTGCGTAGCGAGCGCGAGGGCATCTTCTTCGCAGGCACAGCAACAGCCCCAAAGAGCCTTGCCGACACCCTTGCCGAGGCATCACTAACAGCCTCTGCCGTAGAGGAATACTTACGCAATAAACTACCACAATGGGAGTAACAAACTTTGGATATAACATCAGCCGTCCGCGCATCATCGACCTCGATAACAACGACCTGCGCAAGAGTTTCGACATCATTGCCGAGATGCCCGAACTACAGACCTGCATAGGATGTGGTTCGTGTACAGCATCCTGCACCGCAGGCAACCTTACGAACTTCAACTTCCGCAAACTGCACACCGCAGTACGTCGTGGCGAGTATAAGGGTGCTTACGAGGAGATAAGCAAGTGTATGCTCTGCGGTAAGTGCCGTCTGGTATGCCCTCGTGGCATCAACACCCGTGGTATAGTGATGCTTATAAAGCGTAAACTTGGAGACTTCTAAACACTACGTCTTATGACCTTTTATGCCCCTTTCGCCATACCGTTTATCATAGGCACAACCTTGATGTTCGCCATAATAGCCACCAAATGGCTACTATGGTTTGTGCATCTACCTCGCGTAGACCGCAGACTTGTCCGCCACAACATATTTACACGCAAGAGCCTTCTTGCCACTGCCGAGGTTGTGCGCGAGAGCCTCCTCCACGCGCGCATCTTCAAGGTCAACCCACTGCTTGGATATATGCATATGTCGTTGGCATTCGGCTGGTTTCTGCTTATTGCAGTTGGCTGGATAGAGACTATCGTATATCTCGGCTTCGAGCCTATACCTCTGCAAGGTCACGTATTCTTCAAATACTTTATCCCGCTAAACAACATCTCGGAGCATCATCCGCTCTTCGAGCATCTTATGGACGCACTACTTCTCATCGTGCTGTCGGGAGTAGCACTGGCGTGGTATAAGCGTATGAGGTCCAAGGCTATGGGTATGCGCAGAACAACCAAACACGTCGCCTTCGACCGCATCGCCCTTACAGCACTATGGTTTATCTTCCCTGCACGACTGGTTGCCGAGAGCCTCACAGCATCAATCTATGGCGGTAACGGCTTCCTTACGGGTGGCATAGGCAATATCCTCGCAGAGAGCGTTCCACAGGATGCGCTGACGCTACTATACGAGCCAGCGTGGTGGTTTTACTCCTCTATGCTCGGCATCTTCTTTGTGGCTATGCCCTTCTCACGATATATGCACATCTTCACCGAGATACCACTTATCTACCTGCGTCGCTGGCAGTTACGCCCCACTACCGAGCGCAAGTCTTTCGATAACTTCGAGGTCGAGGCCTGCTCGCGATGCGGTATATGTATAGACCCTTGCCAACTCCAGAGCGACCTCGGCATCAACGACACGCAGTCGGTCTACTACCTGCGCGACAGACGCTACAATATGCTCTCGCTGAAGGTGGCAAACAACTGCCTTATGTGCGGTCGTTGCGAGACGGTATGTCCCGTAGGCATCAACCTCGCCACCCTACGCCTTAACTCACGCGCCAAACGTCGAAATATCCCCAACGAGGGTCGATATAAGTATATCAAGGGCATAGACCGCTCGTCGGGCGATGGTCATATCGGCTACTTCGCAGGATGTATGACATCGCTCACGCCAGCCACACAACGCTCTATGGAACAGATATTTAACACTGTAGGCGAGGATGTATGGTATGCCGACCGAGAGGGCGGTGTGTGCTGTGGTCGCCCACTGATGCTTTCGGGCGAGACGGATGCTGCACGCAAGATGGTGGCATATAACACCGACCTACTGCGCAAACACGAGATTACAACACTTGTGACCTCCTGCCCTATATGCTTGCGCACATTTAAAGAGAACTACCACCTCGACGGCATCGAGGTGCTACACCACTCCGAATATATCGAACGCCTCGTTGCCGAGGGCAGACTGCAACTACAACATACTACCGAGAACTATGCCTACCACGACCCCTGCGAACTTGGACGCGGTCTTGGCATATACGAAGCTCCGCGCAATGTGATATCTGCGGTGGGCAACCTCCGCGAGACGGAACATAATAGGGAGCGCGCGCTATGCTGTGGTTCATCATTGGCAAATACGGTTATCAACGACGCCCAACAACAGAGCATCGCCAAACGTATGACCGCAGAACTTGAAAACACTGGATGCGATACGATAGTGACCTCCTGCCCGCTGTGCAATAAGGCTATCGCACGCGCCACACGACTCAAGGTAAGCGATATATCGGAGATTATAGCAAAAAATATTTACACAGATAACTAACGATATATCAAAGCATTGCACAGCCAAGAACAAGCAATTTTATAAAAAGTTTTAAAAAATATTTGCGCAAATCAGATATTTGTATTATCTTTGCACTCGCAATTAAGAAAAATCGGTCACACGACCATTTAACGATACATCGCGGGGTAGAGCAGTTGGCAGCTCGTCGGGCTCATAACCCGGAGGTCGGAGGTTCGAGTCCTCCCCCCGCTACTACAACAGGAGAAACTTAACGGTTTCTCCTTTTTTCGTTGCGGGGGTCGGCCTCGAACGGCTCACATTTACATTCCCCCTAAATCCCCCTTTGATAAAGGGGGACTTGTGGCAAGACCTTGTCTTACATTGCTTCGCAATATGAATGGTTGCCTCAAAGTCGCGGATAAATCGATTAGAAATTTCGATGTGGTGTCCTACTATAACAGGAGAAACTTAGTTTCTCCTTTTTTCGTTGCGGGGGTCGGCCTCGAACGGTTCACATTTACATTCCCCCTAAATCCCCCTTTATCAAAGGGGGACTTGTGGCAAGACCTTGTCTTGCATTGCTTCGCAATAGTAGCCTCCAGGTCGTGCAAGAATCGATTAGAAATTTCGATATGGAGTCCTACTATAACAGGAGAAACATTGCTGTTTCTCCTGTTTTCGTTGCGGGGGTCGGCCTCGAACGGCTCACATTTACATTCCCCCTAAATCCCCCTTTGTCAAAGTGGGACTTGCGGCAAGACCTTGTCTTGCATTGCTTTGCAATATAAGTGGCTGCTTCAAAGTCGCAGATAAATCGGTTAGAAATTTCGATGTGGAGTTCTACGACAACGGACAACTTCGGTGGTCCGTTTTTTTGTGTGTACTTGCAAGCACTGCTCACTTAAATAACCTTGCCATAGGTGTATGTGAAAGCGATTTTCGCCAGACATTACATAACAAAAAGTAGTTACATCTCTGTAACTACTTGATTTTGAGCAGAAAACGAGAGTTCGACCTATATTCACCCATCATTTTGGGGCTGAAGATTGGAAGCGGTTTGAATTTTATTCAAAAAGTCAGAGCATTGTCTCGAAATAAAACTCACCCCGATTCCCCACGATTTTTTAGGTTTACTTTTGAGTTTCCGAAGTAACAGTTTTGACCGTTTTTCGGGTACGGGAATTGCCATACTGTGCCCACCTTAAATTTCTGTGCTATAATTACTTATGCAAAGATAATAAAATTTTCTAAACTTGCAAAATGAAAGTGTGAGATGAGTCAAAAACTGATGTTTCCCAACACAAATCACACTGCCAACTTTTATCAAAAGTAAACATACTTTTTGCGCTCACTTTCGAGGAGAGTCTGACCCAAAAATATCCCGCCAAACCAATGAGTGAGGCAAGTATTCAATATCTATTTCAATGATTGTGTTTAACTCAAATTTGCCGTGGGATATGTAGGTATAGGCGAGCATGGCAGGTTTATATAAGAGATTTATCGTTTACCAAAATTCCAATCAAAAACATACTCCGCACCCTCTATGTTTATGACAAACTGTACCGACTCGCCCCTTATTCTCTTGATATGCACATATCCTGATATTGTTTCACCAGGATAGATCGTATTCTTTTTCAAATAACCAAGCCTTTTGATTTCTTGTTCTTCTGCCATAGCATTGCTAAAATCAGCCATTCGTTGCTGAGAAAGGACTTGTGCTTGATATGCGGCACCAGCATCATAAGTTCTTGTATAAGAAGTTGATGTGCCAGAATAATTACCATATCCATATCCTCCTGAACCATAGGCGTAGGTACTCCCAGAATAATACGAATTTGTTGTAGAAGTTGAATATCCAGCATTTGCAGTTGACATACCTTCAGCCACGCCCATCAGTACTGCTGCCCAAGTTTGAGAACGATTTACCTTTTTCAGGTATTCATCTGAAGACCAGACCTCAAGACCTGTAACAAATCCTTCTACATCTGTCGAAGATGCTGATATATTAACCACGGGGTCAAACTCGATTGGAATGATGGTGTTATTAGAAATAACAATATCTATACGGTGCCACTTGCCATAATCTTTAACAATAGTGTTTGTAAGTGCTATAATCAATCCATTCTTATTGAAAAATTGCCAAGGTGTGCCATCCTTGTAATCAGACTTTCTTTCTGTTATTGATGGTGTTTCCCAGATTGGTGTGTTATCTGCCAAGTGGAATTTTGTCAAATTACCTTCGGTATCTCCAACTACATAGTAGTCATACAAAGGTTTGCCTTCTGCATATTCAACTTGAAGATACGCCCCATTATCAAGAAATTCTGTATATAATCCAGATAATTCTCCGTTGAAATACTTTCCTGATTGTTTAATCAGTCCATCCTCTTTATATAGGCAAAAGGCGCCATTTAATACACCTTGCTGATAATTTATAACAAACTCTGGTCTACCGTTTTTGAAATAGTTAATACACTCTCCCTCAAAAATAGTATTAGCATCATCCAATGAGTCTATCTTAATAAAATTACCACTACTTTGCAACTCACCAGAAACATAGTAGTCCCTAAATTGTTTCGTCTGCAAACTATCGGCCGGATAGTATGCAATGCGGTAAAAGTCGGCAAATGCCCGATTGGGGGCATATTTCCACTCTTTTGTGTAGTATAAGGTATCTATCTTATCTTGTGCATATATGCAATTTATAACACACAACAAACAAATTAAAGTAAGTAAAGACTTTCTCATAAGCCTAGGGTTATGTTTTGTTTAACTTTCACAAAGTTAGCAATTATTTCAATTCATATTGCATTTATAAAACATTTCTCCTACAAAGTTAACAATAATTCCGATACGCTTGGCATAATTTTCGGAATATAGGTATGAGTTACAAATATTTCCGATATGAAACAGAACGATAAAAAACATTTGACGGCGGAGAATGGCCGCCCCATTGCCGACAATCAGAACACACAGACAGCAGGCGTGCGTGGCCCTGTGACGATGCAAGACCCGTGGCTCGTGGAGAAGTTGGGCCACTTTGACCGCGAGGTGATTCCCGAGCGTCGTATGCACGCCAAGGGCTCGGGTGCGTATGGCACATTCACTGTTACGCACGACATCTCGGCCTACACCCGAGCCTCGATATTCTCTCAGGTGGGCAAAAAGACCGAGTGCTTTGTGCGCTTCTCTACCGTGGCTGGCGAGCGTGGTGCAGCCGATGCCGAGCGCGATATTCGCGGCTTTGCGATGAAGTTTTACACCGATACGGGCAACTGGGATTTGGTGGGCAACAATACGCCCGTTTTCTTCCTGCGTGACCCGCTGAAATTCCCCGACCTCAACCACGCCATTAAGCGCGATCCTCGCACGGGTATGCGCTCGGCAAATAGCAACTGGGACTTCTGGACACTTCTCCCCGAGGCGCTGCATCAGGTTACGATAACGATGTCGCCACGCGGTATTCCCGCCTCGTTTCGCCATATGCACGGCTTTGGTAGTCACACATATAGCTTTATCGATGCCAACAACCGCCGCACTTGGGTGAAGTTCCATTTGCGCACCTTGCAGGGCATCAAAAATATGACCGATGCCGAGGCGGAGGCTGTGATTGCGAAGGATCGTGAGTCGCATCAGCGCGACCTTTTCGAGGCGATTGATAGGGACGATTTTCCTCGTTGGCTGATGCAGGTGCAGTTGATGACCGAGGAGCAGGCGAAGGAGTATCACATCAATCCGTTCGACCTTACGAAGGTGTGGTATCACGGCGATTTCCCGCTGCACGATGTTGGTATCTTGGAACTCAACCGCAACCCCGAGAACTTCTTTGCCGAGGTTGAGCAGGCGGCATTTAACCCGATGAACATCATCGACGGCATTGGCTTTTCACCCGATAAAATGTTGCAGGGCAGATTGTTCTCGTATGGCGATGCGCAACGCTACCGCTTGGGCGTAAACCACCACCAAATACCCGTAAATCGTCCTCGTTGTCCGTTCCACTCCTACCATCGCGACGGTCAGATGCGCACCGATGATAACGCTGGGCGCACGATAGGTTACGAGCCAAATAGTTATGGAGAGTGGAAGGATTCGCCGCACCTCAAAGAGCCACCTTTGACTGTTTCGGGTGAGGTCTATAACTACGACGAGCGCGAATTCGACAGCGACTATTACACGCAGCCTGGCAAGCTATGGCGATTGATGTCTGCCGAGGATCAGCGAGCGACTTGCGAGAATACGGCACGCGCAATGGGCGATGCGGAACTCTTTATCAAACAGCGACATATCCGCAACTGCCACCGCGCCGACCCCACCTATGGCGAAGGCGTTGCCCAAGCCCTCGGACTCTCCCTCTCCGATGCCCTCACAGCCGAGGACCCCGCCCATCCATCGTGGGACTGGAGATAGTATAAAACAATGGCGACTACTCACAATAGAGCAGTCGCCAATTATGTTGATGATTTCAGCTACCGCTTGAGCATATCATCTGTTAAAACAATGATAAAATTCAACATCTATTGGAAAAATCTTTATATAAGATTGGAGCAGACCGTGTAATGCTATGCGAACTGCACAACGGAAATAGTAGTTTAGGTGGTTTGCCTTTTAGTAAATGTAGTGCCACTTTTAAAGTTATACAGGTTTAAGATTTTTTTTATTATATTTGTCAAATAAACTAAAACAATATAACTATGAGAGAGTGGGAAAAACTAACTGAACAAGAACAAGAAAAATGGATAGACCATATTCAAACTCTAATTGATGACCAAGACAATTGTGTAATTAATTTATGGAATGAATACAACAAAGAACATAATGGTCTATTCGATGTTTATGAGTCTGAACAAGAAGTAATAAATGAGGTTTTCGGAGATTGCACACCTTGGGAAATAATGCTTTATTCTTTTGATATCGAAACTATAATGGATAGCAACTATTTCGCAATGAATAGTAATGGAGAATATGAGTTCTTCTATTATTTAGAAGATTATGATTGTTTCGACACAGATAGTGATTACGAGGCTTTAGCAAAATTTGCTTACGAAGAGTATGGCGAGGAATGGCTAAATAATTAATGTTATATCGTGGCACATAGAGAAAGAAAAACTCCTAAATCGCTGTTCTACAACAATCTAGGAGTTCTTTTCAGTGGTGCCACCGGGATTCGAACCAGGGACACCAGGATTGTCAGTCCTTTGCTCTACCAACTGAGCTATGGCACCATCGTTATGTTTGCTTAACTTTGTTTAAGCGAGTGCAAAGATAAGGACTTTTTTTTATTCTGCAAACTTTTTACTGAAAATTTTGCAAAAAAGTTTTAATATGCACAAACTTGGTATGTCGATATGCAAAATTTTCGCTCTTTTGTACCTCATTTCGCCGATTATTTGTAAATTTACTACGAGGTTGGTGTGTCTGCACTACCCCATTATCGAGATTTAATTAGACATTGTTTATGATTGAGCATATTTTACAGCCATTGGTAAGCGAGCGATTTAGGAGTGATGCGCGGTATCGCGAGGGGCATTTGCGTGTGATAAATGCTATGCCATACAGGTGTGTGTTGGGTTTGCACGCACCCGAGATGAAGCAGGTGGCAAAGCAGATTTCACGCGAGGGATGTGTGGCGGTGGCATTCAACAACGAGCGTATACAGTGCGCCAACGGTGCAGAGATCATATCCTGCTTCGAGGCTATGCCAAATAAGGAGTTATGCTATGAGGAGACTCTTATATGGGGTATGCTTATCAACCTTGAGAAATGCTCGTTGGAGAAGCGATTTAGAATGTTGGAGCATTATGTACCAGTGCTTGACAACTGGGCCGTATGCGACTCCTTCTGCTCACACGCCAAGTGGATGTTGCGCGCAGACAAGGATGCGCTATGGACATTTCTACAGTGGTGGTTTGACTCCAAACGCGAGTTTGAGGTGCGCTTTGCCATTATAGTGGCTATGTGTTATTTCCTCAACGAGGAGTGGCGAGATCGCGTTTTTTCGTGCATTGATAGCATTGATATAGATGGTATCGAGTCGGAGTATCGTATCGTGAAGGGCAAGCAACAAATCGCTCAACAGGGCACAGTACAGGGCAGGGAGCCATACTATGTGCGTATGGGCGTGGCGTGGTTGTTGGCAACAGCCTTAGCGAAGTTCCCCAAAGAGACCCGCGCCTTTGCCAACAGGTCGAGTATCCCTCGAGACGTGATTAATCTCTACGTCCGTAAAGCGAGAGAATCACGCAAAACACGAGATATATTTGCATTATAAGACTCATACACCCCTGAGACCGCTTTGTTGTCAGAAGGGGGAATAATAATTAGTAATTAGTAGAGAGTAATTAGTAATAGTTAAAAGTCTACGACTTTTTGCGCAGAAGATGGGGATGCTGGGGAGTATGGGTAGAGTGGGTATTATGGGGAAGCGCGAGCATCATTAAACTACAATGCAATGCAAAGCGCAGAATAGCGACAACGCGGACTAACGCACGACCTCATCCCCA
>JAGCKG010000014.1 GCA_017647625.1 Alistipes sp.
CTTATCTGTTTCGAGGACGCTATGCGGGCATAGCAACCGAGAAAAGATATGAAAGATGCCGAAATAGACACAAAAGCGACCGAAAGATAAAATACAACCTCCTATTGTTAAACTTAATTTACTAATTTATAGAACATCCCTTTACTTCACTCAACTATCTGTTTGCAAAAACAAGGACTATCAACCTTAACCCACTCCCAATAGGTTTTGTCGCTATGTCGCTTGTTGCTGTGTGCAAAAGTATATAGAGATAAAAAAAACCACTTGACAATTCACGGCAAGAATTATCAAGTGGTTAAATTTATTTAGAAAATGGTTGTTTATTTACGCATAAATTGACAAATTATTTTGACAACCTATTTTATTATCAGCATATTATGCCAACAAACGCTTTTTATATGCAGATGGCGATTCGTTTGATATTTTTTTGAAAATTTTACTCAAACTTGCGGGATCTGAGAAGCCAACCATAACAGATATGTCGGCAAGAGAGAGGTTTGGTTGCTCGATAAGTAGCCTTTTCACCTCCTCGATACGCAAAGTATTTATCCAAGTGCAGAAGTTTACCTTATAATATTTATTCAAAAACTCGCTCAAAAGACGAGGGCTTAACTTGGTCTCCTCCGCAACATCGAGCAACGTGAGTGACTCCTGTACAAATGGTTTATCCTCGCGTTTAGACCACGCCACGATGATATCCTCGATGCCTCCGCGCGAACTATTAGGCGCAGGCTCCTCCTTAACCTCAACCACTGGCTGTGTCTTCTCCTCCGCGACAACGCCATTTTTGCGCTCCTCCAACGACTGAAGCATCTCGGCAAGGTTATGTGGCGGATATATATTAAAATAGGTATTGTGCAAGTTGATAATCATTATGGCAAACAACATCAAGCAAACAGCAATGCCAAACTCAAATATCTGACTTACAAACGTATTAGGAATTAGGAACACCAACGCCGTAAGTACGAAATATATCACAAAGAGATATACCGAGCCAGATAGTCGACGACCCGACACTACCTCCTCCTCCGAGAAGTAGTTCTCCACAATATTTATATATCGGTGCGAAGCGCGGATAAGGTTGACACACGTTCTCACAAGTGCCAATAACAGATACGCAATGTAAACAACTCTAAACCAACGTATAAACTGGCAGTTGGCAATAAAATCGAGATATACATCCCACTTAAATACACCACCGCTCCATATGCAGTAACTAACAAATATTGTAATGGTGGCAATGGTTGCCGAGATATTATACACCCAAGGGGTATACCTGTTGATATGGCGCAGATGCAACAAACCCATCATCGCATACGCCATAATCGATAGTTGCACGTTGAAAATCAGAGGTACAAAATGCTGATCCAAGACCAATGGATCATAACCCAATACCACGCAATGTCCTGATACTATGCATATTGTAGCATCCAAAAATGTTCCAAGAGCCAATAATAGTCGAATAGAGCGATATGAGCCTTCATCGAGATGACCATCATACTTTATCGATAGCAGAAATATACCGATAACGATAGCACTAATTGCTACCACCCAATATAAAAAATCCATATTTTATCTCTATTGCACCGTTGTTAGTAGCAGGGTTATCAATCACTTTTTCTGTTTGCACAACACACTCTCCCTACCCAATGCGGGGCAAATGTAATAAAAATATCTTCCCGATGTTCAAAAAAGTTTTTATTTTATCTCCTCAACACACATCGCAAACAAACACATCGACTATTTAAAGGGAGGTTCTATAAATTAGGTCGAGATGATTTTGTAGGCTATTTCGAGCAGATTCATTATCTCTTATGAGGGCGCAATGCGAGCATTGTAACCGAGTAAAGATAAGGAAGATGTCGAAATAGGCACAAAAGCAACC
>JAGCKG010000015.1 GCA_017647625.1 Alistipes sp.
GGTTGCTTTTGTGCCTATTTCGACATCTTCCTTATCTTTACTCGGTTACAATGCTCGCATTGCGCCCTCATAAGAGATAATGAATCTGCTCGAAATAGCCTACAAAATCATCTCGACCTAATTTATAGAACCTCCCTAAAAAACTCATCCATAAGCGACTTGAATGCGTCGATATGGCGAATAGAGTCAAGGTCGGGATCATTACATATATACTCCTTAGACTTAAAGCCATAATATAAAGCCATTCGCAGATTATCAAGAGACTGATTTACATCGCCCATAAGCGCATATATGCAGGCAGCCTGATAGTAACCAGTATAACTGTACGGCATAGTTTTAATCATCTCATCCAAATGCTCTAAAGCCTCCTCGTTGCGACCTAATAACGTTAGCGCGTAAATTCGTGGCAACACTCCACACTCCTCTACATCAAGTTGCAAGATACGCTCAAAATCACGCTTGGCACTCTCCTTATCTCCCACTTTGAGATAGTACTTGCCACGACTTAAGTATGATTCCGACAAGGTATCATCCATCGAGATAGCCTTGTTATAACCCTCCATAGCCTTTGCATCATCACCCATCATCTGGTAACACCAACCCATAGTGTAGTAGGCATAAGCATCATCAGGACACAACGACATATAGTGTTGAATATCAGCTATCGCCTTCTCATATTCGCCCATATAACGGTAAATATCGCCTCGCGACATAATATAGCCATACTCGTGATCTGAATAGGCATCAATCAACTCTGTTATATAGGTTACTGCCTGCTCATACCGACCCGCCTCTATTGAGCAGTTTGCCAAGAGACGCAACATAGGCTCTCTTTCATACACATCCTCCAATTGAGTGAGCAATATTAACATAGTATCATAGTCCATAACATACTTGCAGATCTCAAGATGTCCATAGATATACTTATTCTCGGTATCTGACTCGATACGCTTATGGATAGCACTACGCGCATAGGTCAAATCTTCCAAGAAGATTCCTCGGGCAGTGTTCTCGTTAACCTCGACATCGGGATCCAAGACCATATCCATAGCATAATCTATAGCCGTATGCTTATCGTCTAAAAACAAATTTGCCATTATAAGCGAGGCGTATGCGTTGCTTTTGTACTCGCTTCCGCGTTGTATTACCAATTCCGCATATTCAATCATACTCTCATAATCTCCAACCTCCAAATAGAGATCACACAGACAAGAGAGCGCATAGTCGACGCCCTCTGTAGCATCCTCCATATAGACAATCTGCATCAAATCGCTCTCCGCCATATCGTACTTACCCATATAGTAATAACACTCTGCACGAGTCTGTAGGATATAACATAGCAACCACACGTTACTCTTCTTATTGTGAGCGATAGCCTGAATACAATCTCTCACCGCAGAATCGTAGTCCATCTGCGACTTATGTAGCATAGCACGAAAATATAGCAACAACGCCCTATTTATACAATTTTTTCGTGTTAGATTATCCAATGCTATGTTGTAACACTCTATGGCAGATGCAATATCATCGTTATCGATAAAGTACAAAGCCTTAAAGTGAAGCATATCAGCATTTTGGGGATATATATTAAGCATAGAGTCAATAACAATCTCTGCCTCCTCATATCTACCCTCTTCCCCAAGTTGAATGACTCTATCACGCTGTTTGGCGCACTCCCTCCTGCTCTGCGCCGAGCAGTTGATTGTTGCTGACATAAGCACAACAACCATTAGTAGTAGAACTCGTTTCATATACTATTGTTCTTTACTGTTTAATTCTAAAATTCCAATCTAAAACCCTTCTGCTTTAACTCCGCATACTTCGAAGCGTTAAACCTATACTTCGTAGGAGTACGTCGTGAAGCATTCTCGGGTCGAGGCTCTGCCTCGGTCAAGATACCGAGTTTGAGCATCTTATTATAGAAGTTGCGACGGTCAAACTTAACCTCTAAAATAGCCTCATAGAGATTTTGCAACTCGGTCATCGTAAAGACCTCTGGTAGCAACTCAAAGCCTATAGGCTCGAAACATATACGTTCCTTAAGGCAGTTCAGTGCCATTCGTAATATTCTGTCGTGGTCAAACGCCAGACTCGGAATCTGACTCTGTGCAAACCATTGCGCCACCTCGGCATCATCGCCACCCTTTACCTCCGCAAGGCGTACCAAGGCGTAATGCGCTATGGTTACCACTCGTTCGCGCGGGTCACGATTGACATCCGTAAAGGTGTAAAACTGCTCCACTATGGCATTCGTTAAGCCTGTCTCCTCCGCAAGTTCGCGCTTAGCACACTCCTCTGCAGTCTCATCAATCTTCATAAAACCACCAGGAAAAGCCCACTTGCCCTTGTATGGCTCTATACCTCGCTTAATAAGCAAGACCTTGATACTCACACCATCAAAACCGAATATTACACAATCTGCTGTAACAGCAGGATGCGGATACTTATAACAATAATTTAGTTCACTCATCTCTTTATGCGTTAATTTTACGCAAATATAGAGAGTTGTTTTGACAATTGCAACTTTTTTGTGTAATTTTTACGCAATATTAATCTATTCATAACACACTTATCAATAACGACACCCAGCCACTTATAGATATAATCACCCATCACTATACACTACTTCGATGTAGTCTACAATAATTTCTCTACTCATAAGATTTTCTGTTTAAAAGGTTAACTTTAGTGCAAATTTCGGGTGTATAATTTTGCTATGCAAGCCTTTTGATGTCGCTTGTATGAAACACCATTTGTGGCGTATGAAATCGTAGGTCGGGAGTGATTTTGTAAACAGTCCGTTAAACGATGATATTTCGTCATCGAAATCGGCAATTTCATACATTACCATCCGCAAACTCTTGCACCTAATAAAAATGATAATTACCTTTGTACCACACCCAAGCAAATTATGGCAAAACACCTTATAATATCTACAGCAACTGAACTTGTACGCATAGAGCCACAGCGTATCGTCTACTTCTCGTCAGACGGTAACTATACTACTATGGTGCAGGTCGATAATGAGATGCGCGTGCTAACCTCACTACTGGGAAACATCGAGAAGCGTATTGCATCGCAACTCGGCAACGAAGGCAAAGTATTCGTGCGTCTTGGCAAAAGTCTAATTATAAACAGCTCCTACATCTACTACATCAATCCTGCAAGACAGCGATTGACACTCTCTGATGCAGCGACATTCAGTCACAATCTTACAGCATCGAAAGAGGCATTGAAACAGTTGAAGGAGTATCTTGAAAAGGAGGTTGAGAAACTATGAGAAAGTTTATGGACTGGGATAATATCGGAGATGACGAAATTCGCATCATCGGAGATAGGAATACAAAGAGATCACATCAGCGCAGATGGGTACTACTCCTGTTTGCCCTTTTGGTTATATGTTTGATTATATCAATTCCTATTTTAATCAATGGAAATAAATCAAACGAAACAATTGAATCATCATTATTTAATTCAATTGATACAATAGAATATCAAGGTATTTTAGATGATGAATCTGCTAACTTACGCAGTTTCTGCGAGATACGCGACACGACCGTAGAGACGCTGCCACTACGTCTGTTTATACCACATAATGCGCGACCAACGTTACATAAGGGTAAAATAGATAAATCAGACCCAGAAATCATTTATGCCAATATGGCTGCGGATGTAAGAGCCGATAATGGTGGTATATTGGGAGCATTTGTATTAGAGGGCGAGCCATTGGCGTGGGGTCTATCAAGAAAGGGCTATTGCTCTATTATTGATGACGTTATAACGGTTGGCGTAGCAGAGAACTCTCCTCTATTTGAGCGTGCAACGGAGGTTGGAGGCTACTTCTTCCGTCAATATCCTTTGGTTGACAATGGTGTAGTATTGATTGAGAATAAAGCAAGAGTATACAACTATCTTCGCGCACTATGTCAAATCGGAGATAACACATTTATGGCACATAGTCTTACAAAGGTTTCGTTCCATAATTTTGCGCAAGCACTCGCAAACATAGGTTGCGACAATGCCATCTATATCGTTGGTTATGAAGCATATGGCTGGGCGGTAGATAGTGATGATATGGTACACGAATTTGGCACAGATGGTTACTTTGATAGCGTTGTTCCAGAGCCTGATAATTTAAATTACATTGTTTGGAAAAGGAAATAATATTTCAACGCAATTCAATTAAAGGAGCAACGACTACAAAGATATGTTGATATTACAAAATAAAGATATATCTTTGCGCCACGAAAATCACTAAAATTCAGTTGACTATGTTAATTAAGGGAATATCTACCATCGCGCTACTTATATGCTCAAACATATTTATGACCTTGGCGTGGTATGGTCATATCGCTTTTAAATCGCAGTTGCAACGTTGGGGCATCTTTGCCATAATACTCTTTAGTTGGGGTATTGCACTCTTTGAGTACTGCTTCCAAGTACCTGCAAACCGCATTGGTAGTGCCGAGTTGGGCGGTCCATTCACACTTTGGCAGTTGAAGGTTATCCAAGAGGTTATATCATTGGTAGTCTTTACTTTGTTTGCTGTTCTATTTGTTAAGGGCGACCCTCTAAAGTGGAACCACCTTGCAGGCTTTGGATGCCTTGTGTTGGCAGTATATTTTATCTTCAGAAAGTAATCAATCTAAAGGGAGGTTCTATAAATTAGGTCGAGATGATTTTGTAGGCTATTTCGAGCAGATTCATTATCTCTTATGAGGGCGCAATGCGAGCATTGTAACCGAGTAAAGATAAGGAAGATGTCGAAATAGGCACAAAAGCAACC
>JAGCKG010000016.1 GCA_017647625.1 Alistipes sp.
GGGAGGTTCTATAAATTAGGTCGAGTTGATTTTGTTGGATATTTCGAACAGATTTCTTATCTCTTTCGAGGGCGCTATGCGGGCATAGCAACCGAGGAAAGATGAGAAAGATGCCGAAATAAACACAAAAGCGACCGAAATAGAATTTCCGGAACAACGAAAACTTTTATACTAATTTATAGAACATCCCTAGAGTAAATATTTTGTATTCCGCGACAAATTGAGTATCTTTACAGCGCGATACGCGAAATATGTATATTAACTAAATTTATAGAACAGATCTTTGATTATGAAATACGCTATTATCTCTACAGAGAAGGGCGATATGAAGGCGGAACTCTATGAGAAGGAGACCCCTATCGCAGTTGGAAACTTCGTGAAACTCGCAGAGAGCCACTTCTACGATGCGCTTACATTCCACCGCGTCATCCCTGATTTCGTTATTCAGGGAGGTTGTCCTAAGGGCGACGGCACAGGCGGTCCAGGCTACACTATCCCTTGCGAGACACGCGCCGAGCGTCAGTATCACGATCGTGGTGTACTATCTATGGCACATCGTGGTCCTAACACTGGTGGCTCGCAGTTTTTCATCTGCCACAACCGTATGAACACACAGCACCTTGATGGTGTACACACCTGCTTTGGCAAGGTCGTGGAGGGTGTAGATGTTATCGACGATATCCGTCCTGGCGACCTTATCCTCTCAATCACTATCGTTGAGGAGTAGCCATTATGACAGACCTTAAACCTATATTCTCGGAGTGCAACTCCGAGCCATTGTATATTGCTGGTCCTTGCAGTGCCGAGAGTCGTGAGCAGATACTATCTTCAGCGCACGACATCTCCGCTATGGGCATCAGCATCTTCCGCGCAGGCGTATGGAAGCCTCGCACCAAGCCAGGCTCTTTCGAGGGCATCGGCAAGGAGGCGTTGGAGTGGTTGCGCGAGGCAAAGGAGAGGTATGGGTTGAAGGTTGTTACCGAGATTGCAACGCCCGAACACCTTGAGGAGGCACTCAAGAGTGGCATCGATGGCGTATGGATAGGTGCGCGCACCACGACAAACCCCTTTGCCACACAGCAGATTGCCGATGCCTTGCGCGGTGTCGACATCGCTGTAATGCTCAAAAACCCCGTTATACCCGATGTAGACCTATGGGTAGGTGCTATAGAGCGAATATATAATAGCGGTATCCGCCGTCTTGCAGCCATACATCGTGGCTTCGGCACACAGCAGACAACACCCTATCGCAACGCCCCACACTGGTCTGTGCCTATCGAGTTACACCGTCGTCTGCCAGAGCTTACGATACTCTCCGACCCAAGCCACATAGGTGGTCGTCGTGACCTTATCGCACAGTTATCACAACAGGCTCTCGACATCGGCTTTGAGGGACTTATGATAGAGTGTCACCCAACACCCGAGTGCGCCCTTAGCGATGCTGCACAGCAGATAACACCTGCGGAACTTGCAGAACTTATCGCGACACTACAATGGCGACGCACACCCGTAGGCAGGGATGCTCTAAGCGAATACCGACTACATATCGACACCATAGATAGTCGCATCATAGAACTCCTCTCGGAGCGTATGGATATAGCGCGCGCCATTGGCGACTATAAGCACGCGCATAATATGGCGGTGGTACAGCAGGATCGCTACAACGAACTGCTCCTTGCTGCCGAGGCACGCGCCGAGGCAATGAGACTATCGCCAAAGTTTATCAGTCAGATATTCAGTGCCATACACGAGGAGTCGGTACGACAGCAGTTGGAGAAGCACAAATAGCGACAGACGTAAAAACGAATATGGGGCGCGTCCAATGGACGCGCCCCATATCTTTGTTCTTAAGGGAGGTTCTATAAATTAGGTCGAGATGATTTTGTAGGCTATTTCGAGCAGATTCATTATCTCTTATGAGGGCGCAATGCGAGCATTGTAACCGAGTAAAGATAAGGAAGATGTCGAAATAGGCACAAAAGCAACC
>JAGCKG010000017.1 GCA_017647625.1 Alistipes sp.
GCCACAACGAAGGCTCCCAAGGAGGATTGGTTGACTGCCGAGCGTATCGCCGTTAAGGAGAACTATACTGCAGCCGACCTTGAGGGTATGGAGCATTTGAACTATGCAGCAGGTATCGCACCATTCCTTCGCGGTCCTTACTCAACAATGTATGTAATGCGTCCTTGGACTATCCGTCAGTATGCAGGTTTCTCTACTGCCGAGGAGTCTAACGCATTCTATCGTCGCAACCTTGCAGCAGGTCAGAAGGGTTTGTCTGTAGCGTTCGACCTTGCAACACACCGTGGTTACGATGCTGACCACCCACGTGTAGTAGGTGACGTAGGTAAGGCAGGTGTATCTATCTGCTCTGTAGAGGATATGAAGGTGTTGTTCAATGGTATTCCATTGGATCAGATGTCAGTATCTATGACTATGAACGGTGCAGTACTTCCAGTATTGGCATTCTACATCGTTGCAGGTTTGGAACAGGGCTGTACTCTTGATCAGTTGGCAGGTACTATCCAGAACGATATCCTTAAGGAGTTTATGGTGCGTAACACATATATCTACCCACCAGAGTTCTCTATGAAGATTATCGCTGATATCTTCGAGTACACATCTAAGAATATGCCTAAGTTCAACTCAATCTCTATCTCTGGTTACCATATGCAGGAGGCAGGTGCTACAGCAGATATCGAGTTGGCTTACACCTTGGCAGACGGTCTTGAGTACTTGCGCGCAGGTATCAATGCTGGTATGTCTATCGACGCATTTGCACCACGCTTGTCATTCTTCTGGGCTATCGGTATGAACCACTTTATGGAGATTGCAAAGATGCGTGCTGCACGTTTGTTGTGGGCAAAGATTGTTAAGCAGTTCGAGCCTAAGAACTCAAAGTCATTGGCATTGCGTACTCACTCACAGACATCAGGTTGGTCACTTACAGAGCAGGATCCATTCAACAACGTAGCACGTACTGCTATCGAGGCTATGGGTGCAGCTTTGGGTCACACTCAGTCATTGCACACCAACGCTTTGGATGAGGCTATCGCACTTCCAACCGACTTCTCTGCACGTATCGCTCGTAACACCCAGATCTACATTCAGGAGGAGACTAACGTATGCCGTTCAGCAGATCCTTGGGCAGGTTCTTACTATGTTGAGAGCCTTACTAACGAGATTGCACACAAGGCTTGGGCTCACATCCAGGAGATCGAGGAGCTTGGTGGTATGGCAAAGGCTATCGAGACAGGTATTCCAAAGCTTCGTATCGAGGAGGCAGCAGCACGTAAGCAGGCTCGTATCGACTCAGGCGTTGAGACTATCATCGGTGTAAACCGCTACCGTTTGGAGAAGGAGGCACCAATCGATATCTTGGCAGTAGATAACACAGCTGTTCGTGAGAGTCAGGTTAAGCGTTTGCAGGAGCTTCGTGCTAACCGCGACAACGCAGCTGTAGAGAAGGCTTTGGCAGCTATCACCGAGTGTGTACGCACTGGCGAGGGCAACTTGCTTGCATTGGCAGTTGAGGCAGCAAAGGTACGCGCATCATTGGGTGAGATTTCAGACGCTTGCGAGAAGATCGTAGGTCGTTACAAGGCAGTTATTCGTTTGAACTCAGGTGTATATTCAGCAGAGGTGAAGTCAGATTCAGCATTTGAGCAGGCTAAGCAGATGTGTGCAGAGTTTGCTAAGAAGGAGGGTCGTCAGCCACGTATTATGATCGCTAAGTTGGGTCAGGATGGTCACGACCGTGGTGCAAAGGTTGTAGCAACAGGTTATGCCGACATCGGCTTCGACGTTGATATGGGTCCATTGTTCCAGACTCCAGAGGAGGCAGCAAAGCAGGCTGTTGAGAATGACGTACACGTTGTTGGTGTATCTTCATTGGCAGCAGGTCACCTTACCCTTGTACCACAGATCATCGCAGAGCTTAAGAAGCTCGGTCGCGAGGATATCGTGGTTGTAGTGGGTGGTGTAATCCCAGCACAGGATTACGATCAGCTCTACAAGGATGGTGCAGCAGCTATCTTCGGTCCTGGTACCCCAGTTGCTACTGCAGCTATCAAGATTATGGAGATCTTGGCTGAGTAACACAAGGTTATACCTATTTATATATCGTGGGGCAACAATGGTTGCTCCACGATATTTGTTTTATGCGCGTAGCACGATTGTTGAGGAGGTGTGTTGCTAACAAAATCGTGCAATTATGACAAACAAAGATTACGAAAAAACGGAGTATCTTATCCGTCGTTGGTGGCTATCGTTGCTCGCAGGTATTGTAGCAGTCATTATCGGTTTCATCATCCTTGTAAACCCCGTTACAAGTTACTACATCTTTGCCATATGGCTTGGCGTAGCGATATTCGTGTCGGGAGTGTTCGGACTTATTCAAAGCACAAGTTCAAAGAACTACTTTGTGCGTCGCGGATGGCTGATACTCGCCAATATTGCAGATGTGGTCATCGGTCTCATCCTGCTATTTAATGCTATTATATCGGAGGTGTTTATGCCTACGCTACTGGGGTTTTGGTTACTCTACCGTGGTGCTACGATGCTGATACAGGGTTTCGACCTTCGCGACTATGGCATCCGCGATGCAGGGTGGGTCGTCTTCTACGCGGCCTTGATTATCGCCCTTGCGGTAGCAATATTGTGGTTGCCTATGACCTTTGGCATCGAGGCGGTTATCCTCTTTATCGCCATTGCCGTTATCGCCTACGGCATCTCCACAATCTCGCTCTCCTACCGCCTGTGGGAGGTCCACCGCCACGCCAAGGCTATCCAAAGTCCAGAGTAGAAGGCTACGGAGCAATTAGCAATTAGTAATGGTTAACAGGCGTTGCCTATTTACGAACTGAAAACTGAAAACTGAAAAGTATGGTGCGCTTCGCGCGGAGTTTATAAAGTGAAAACTGAAAACTGACAACTGAAAAGTGTGGTGCCTGCGGCGCTATATATAAAGTGGAAAAGTGACAACTGAACTTTGCGATTAAGGCGAGAGCAGAACAAGTTTACTTGTTATGCCGAACCGTAGCAAAGTCGAGGCATTGCGAAGTTTTGCCTCAAAAGTTAGGAAACTGCGACGCTTGTTTATAAAACTTATGCGAAGCATACCATACTTTTCAGTTTTCAGTTAAATTTCTTGTCAGAAGGGGCAACTAACTTTTCTTAGGAGTACAACCCAATTTCTTGTCAGAAGGGCGCCGAGTGCTACACTCGGCGAAAAAGGCGACGATGGGTAGTACTTGAACGTACGTCCCATTGTCGCCTTTTTAGTTAGGGGACGCAATCGACCCCTTATCACAAGAAATTCACAAGAAATTACTGAACATATGCAAACGGAGTAGTCTCCCCCACACCACAAACTGCAGAGTTAACAACTTCCCACTGGTTGCTACCATTGCGGGCAGTAACGACGATAAGAACTTCGAGGTTATTCATCTCCCAAGATGAGTCTACAGAGATCTCGCAATTGTAGTTGTAGGTCTCACCCATATAGATCATACCTACTGATCTACCGCAGAAATCGCCACTTGAGACGGTCTCGGATGTGTTGCGAAGAGCGTGGTTGTAGTAGCGGTGATACTCTTTTGTTGCATTTGACTGATTTGGGCTATAGATGTTATTCTCAAGGAGCCAAGCATTTACCTTGTACTCGTTAGATACGGCAGCCTTAATCTGCGCAGAGCAGGTAACCTTTGAATTACCCTTCTCAACGCTGAGTGCAATACCTACATCTGCACCATCCTTCTTAACTACACCAGAAAGAGCATTGGAGATGCTTGTATATGAATAACTACTTGCGCGACTATAAAGGTTGATTGCGATAGATGGGTAGCCGTTGATAAGGTTTCCCTGGAAGTAGTTTAGATATGTTGCTACTGTAGAGCGCGCAGGGTCACCACTTGCATATGAACCAGCGTGACAAGATACCTCATTATAGTATGGACCCCAGCCAGTCTTGCTCTCAAGGTCGCGGAGGTTATCCACAGCACTTGGACAGTAACCGCAGTTAACACCTGTGTGGTCGATAACAAGCACCTTATGTAGGAATGCAGTACCCTCTGTCTGCTCAGGGTTATCTACGCCACTACCAACGGTGATAATCAATGTGTTAGATGTATAACCGTTACGTGTAGCGAAGAACTTGAGTGTACCCTCTTTCTCAGTCTTATACTTTGCATTCTTAATTACGTTATAATCAACATCATAGATAGTTGACGATGCTGTCACATTCTTACCAGTACCATCGGTTACAGTAAATGTAACAACCTCACCCACCTCTACAGCAGTCTTATCTGCCGACAACAGAATCTCTGAAGGACTTATATTAGGGTTGTCGTTAGGGTCATCGTTAGGGTTGTCATTTGGATTATCCTCATTACCAGCATTCTGCACAAAGACAACGCTCTCCAACACCTCGCCACCAGTATTGAGCATATTTACGGTTGCTGTGCGTGACTGCGCAACGCTATTCTTAGCGATTGTGAACACAATGGTCTCCTGACGTATGCCACGAGTATCGGTATGTGACACCCACGACTTAGCATCCTCAGGGATGGCAACCGTATACTCAAGGTTTGTGGCTACGGATACCTCCACAACGCCACCATCGGCAGAAACGACATAGTTACCATCAACGTCGGTAACAAATATTGGCTCTTCAGGAGTGATATCGCCACCCTCAAGACCTGTACCCTCACAACCGACCATTGTAAAGGCTACACAAAGAAGTAAAAGGAATAGTTTTTTCATAGGTAGTTATGTTTTATTTGTTTGCTTTCGTCATACGCTAAGGGCAAAACGATATGGCAACACCATTCACGCGTCCACAAAGATTGCTCTTAACCACGCGCAAAAGTATAAATTTTTGCGTAGAATTGCAAATATACAAAGTTGCAGTCATCGATAATTTTTGGTAATTCAATAATTATCACTACCTTTGTGTTATCCTATGCAGTGTAACAAGCACTATTGTAATTTAAAATTAAGTATCTATATGAAGTCTGTCAAAGCATTTCTTATGTTGGCTATCGCCACTATTCTTACCTTTACGGTATCAGCGCGCGAACTAAACATCGTACCCCAGCCTACCTATATTAATATAGAGGAGACGGGTGACTATGTTGTAACAGCAAAGACTCGCGTTATCTTGGATGTAGCACATCCCAACCCTGCATACCGCTTTGTGGAGGACTTAAGCCATATCTATGGCGTTATGAAGGTCGCAAAGAGAGGAAAGGGCATCACGCTATCGGTAGATAATAGCCTACACAACGAGGGTTACACCATCACCACAACCGCAGAGGGCATCGCCATTGTAGGTGGCTCGGAGGCAGGTATGTACTACGGCTTGCAGACACTACGCCAGATTATTATCACCAACGAGGGTCGCGTGCCTTATGGCGTTATACGCGACGAGCCATCGTTTGACTATCGCGGTGCTCACCTCGATGTATCGCGTCACTTCTTCTCTGTGGCAGATGTGAAGCGTTATATCGACATCCTCGCAGCACACAAACTAAACCGCCTGCACTGGCATCTTACCGACGATCAGGGCTGGCGTATCGAGATTAAGGCATACCCAGAACTTATCGACAAGGGTTCTATGCGTAAGGAGACACTTATCGGTCACGGTCTTGAGCCAAAGTGGTGGGATGGCGAGCCTTATGGTGGCTACTATACACAGGCAGAGATTCGCGATATTGTGGAGTATGCATCGAGCAGATATATCACCATCATCCCAGAGATAGAGATGCCTGGTCACTCGCAGGCAGCACTTCACGCCCTACCTTGGCTCGGTTGCCAAGAGCAGGATGTAGAGGTGTGGACTATGTGGGGTGTGACACCCGAGGTGTTGTGCGCAGGTAAGGAGAGCACATACACCTTCCTTGAGAATGTCCTAAAGGAGGTTATCGACCTCTTCCCATCGGAGTTGATACATATCGGTGGCGATGAGTGTCCAAAGGATCGCTGGAAGGAGTGCGAGCATTGTCAGGCGATGATGAAGGCACAGGGTCTTGAGAACGAGGAGGAACTTCAGGGTTACCTTGTAACACGCATCGAGAAGTTCCTCAACGGACACGGCCGTCGCATAATCGGCTGGGATGAGATATTGGAGGGTGGCGTAACACCTACGGCTACCGTTATGGCTTGGCGAGGTGCAAAGATTGGAGCCTATGCTGCTGAACACGGACACGAGGTCGTTATGGTGCCACTACCTATCTGCTACTTCGACTTCTACCAGACCGAGAGTCGCGAGGGCGAGGGTCTACATATCGGTGGTCACATCAACTTCGAGAAGGTATATAGCTGGGATCCTTTTGAGGGCATCTCGGAGGAGGCTCGCAAGAACATCATTGGCGTTCAGTGCAACCTTTGGAGCGAGTATTTGAATAATCTCAAAATGGTTGAGATACAACTACTTCCACGCTTGGGCGCATTGTCAGAGGTACAGTGGTCTGTAGACCGTCGTAACGAGGATACCATCCGCCAGAAGATGGAGAGTATGCGCAAGTTCTACGACGCCTACGGTTGGCACTATGCGCCATACTACTTCGAGGGCAGAAAGTAGCGTAACTAATTAGTAATTAGCAATTAGTAATTAGTAAAGATTAAAAGTCTGCGACTTTTTATAAAGTGAAAAGTGAAAACTGAAAACTGAAAAGTGTGGTGTCTGCGACGCATATTAAACTGAAAACTGTACTTTGCTTGCTCTACAAGCCGTAGCAAAGTCGAGGCATTACTTTAGTTTTGCCTCAAAAGTGTGGTGCGCTTCGCGCGGAGTTTTATTGCTGCGCCTGATACCAAAGGGACCAAAGAGTCCTAAAGCGGACAAAAGGGGATAAGCAACCTACACTGCCCTTTTTGCGCAGAAGATGGGGATGCTGTGGAGTATGGGTAGAGTGGGTATTATGGGGAAGCGCGAGCATCATTAAACTACAATGCAATGCAAAGCGCAGAATAGCGACAACGCGGACTAACGCACGACCTCATCCCCACTA
>JAGCKG010000018.1 GCA_017647625.1 Alistipes sp.
CAGATTCATTATCTCTTATGAGGGCGCAATGCGAGCATTGTAACCGAGTAAAGATAAGGAAGATGTCGAAATAGGCACAAAAGCAACCGAAATAGAATTTCCGAAACAACGAAAACTTTTATACTAATTTATAGAACATCACTTAATTTACTAATTTATAGAACATCCCTAAAACAAAAGATATATGATTCGAGTTGACAATCCAATGGGCAATCCAGACCTATACGATGCAGAGATTGCAGCACTTACAGGAGCAAATCAGGAGGTGGGAGCAACATTCCTTGGCATTCCACTATGCGACAGCATCTCTGTACAGCAGTTGTGTTTGCAATTTTTTATCAATCTGATTGTAACCCTCGCCATTGCTTGGTGCTTCTACTATCCCAAGAGCCGTAATAAGGAGTTTGGTGTAACCTTTATGCTCTTTGGTTCAGCAGTATTTTTGCTGTTGTTCTTTATGAAGAGCGTTGGCGTAGATGTAAGCATCGGTCTTGGACTCTTTATGATATTTGGCATTATGCGCTACCGTACCGAAATGGTGCCTATCCGCGAGATGACCTACCTCTTTATCTCTATTGCTGTAGCGGTCATCAATGGTATCAACCTTATGGTGTCGTATGCCGAGTTAGCCCTTGCCAATGGCTTGATATTGGGACTTTTGGGTGCTGTTGAGTATGGCATTATGCGTAAGCGCAAGGCTTCAAAACTTGTATGCTACGAGCGCATCGAACTTATCCGCCCAGAGCGTCGCAAGGAACTTATCGCCGACTTGGAGGACCGCCTTGGTCACAAGGTCTTGCGTGTCGATGTGGGCAATGTAGACTTCTTGCGCGACGTTGCCTTTCTAAATGTGTACTACACCCCATCGAAAGATGAGATTCCTATGCACGAGCCTACGATGAAGATAAACGAGAAGAACGCTTTAAACTGTTAATTATGAGAAGATTATATACAATTATAGCATCACTATTTTTGCCTCTTGCACTACTAAACTCTGCCAATGCACAGAGTGGCGTACCTCAACCAGGCGTTATGGATGTTGTTGAGGATGTACGCGGTCGTATGGAGGGCGTTATCGAGTGGGGTGTAACCAAAGATTTGTCGTTGGAGGCAGGTGTTGAGGCACGCCTAAAGAACAATATAGGCTCTATGGACCGCATCCACACCTTTGTTGGTGCTACCTACGACCTAAACAAGCACCTCAAGGTCGGTGGCGAGTATATCCTTATCAATATGTACGACAGCGAGATTAAGGGTTGGGAGAGCAGTCGCCACAGAGCAAATATCAATGTTGAGGGCGAGATGGAGGTTGGCGACTTCGAGTTCTCGCTACGCGAGAGGGTGCAAGCCACCTTCCGCACCGACTCCGTCAACCGCTACGAGAAGTCAAACCCAGAGGCTATACTACGCTCTCGCCTTACGGCAACATATAAGATTCCACACTCACGCTGGTCACCATACCTGCTCTTTGAGTTGCACAACACACTCAATGCACCTAAGGCTGTATCGAACTTCAAGACCGACCAGTACGATATCGACAACTACGTTACTCGCTATCGTGGTGGTGTAGGTGTCAAATATCGTGTCGACCGCGACCATAGATTGGACTTCTACTACTATTTCGACTTTGACCGCTCGTATAATATTGACTATAAAGGCAATAAGGGCGACATCAAGGGTTACATCCTTGAGCGTGAGATACGCCATATCATCGGTATAAGTTACAAATTTAAACTATAACAACTATGCTCCGCAGAGTCATCACCATACTCGCCATATTATGCTCCATAGCGGCTTATGCCTATAAGCCTCTCTATGTTGTTAATGGCGTTGTTGTGGATAGCATCGAGCATATACCGCACGAGAATATCGAGCGCATCGACAATCTCCCCGCCGACGAGGAGAGTATCGCCCAGTGGGGTCTTGGCGCAAGCGAGGGAGTGATTCTTGTGACCCTGCGCTACGATACCGAGGCGCGATTTAGTTACGAAGGCCACAATAACTTTACCGACTATCTCGCCTCTGTTGTTCGCTGGGACGACACGATGACTGCCGAGCGCGTATCGCTACGTATCGTGGTAGAGAGCAGTGGCAAGGCTACCATAAGCGAGGTTATAGCCTCTACCAACAAGCAATTTCTAAAGCGCGTAACCAAGGCTATCAACGAAGCCCCACTATGGAGACCTGCCGAGCGCAATGGCACCCCAGTTGAGAGTCTGCACCTTGTAAACCTACAACTCCCCAAAGGCAAAGAGATGCCTCGCGAGAGAGGAGTGATAATACGATAACCGCTATGGATAAGGCACTTAACATAGTCACAACACCCCAAGAGTGTATCACGCTATACGACCTACAGCGTATGGTGCGAGGTACTTTGGAGAGTCGTTTCTATGACCCAGTGTGGATAAGTGCCGAGATCTCCGAACTAAAACTCAACAACTCGGGTCACTGCTACCTCAACCTTGTTGAGAAGGGCGTGGGTGGCACACCTCGTGCTGAGGCGCGAGCAATGATATGGCGTAAGACATACAATAGCATCGCCCCCGCCTTCGAGCAGGCTACGGGTTCGTCGCTACGCTCTGGACTAAAGGTCTTGGTGAGGGTCGTTGTCTCCTTCCACGAGACCTATGGTTACTCGTTACAAATCATTGATATAGACCCATCCTATACGCTTGGCGAGGTGGAGCGTCGCAGACGCGAGACCATCGCTATGCTTGTTGCGGATGGTGTTTGGGATATGAATCGAGAGTTGTCCCTTGTCCGCCCTACGTTGCGTATTGCTGTTGTGTCGAGTGCTACGGCTGCGGGATATCGCGACTTTATGCGCGAGTTGCAACGTAGCAACTATCGCTTCCACACCACCCTCTTCGAGAGTACTATGCAGGGCGATGGTGGCGAGGATAGCGTTATACGCGCCTTGGATAGCATAGCCTCTATGGAGGAGATGTACGATGTGGTGGCTATCATTCGTGGTGGTGGCTCCACCAGCGACCTTTCACTCTTCGACTCCTACCGCATAGCCTCACACATAGCACAATTTCCATTGCCAGTAGTTACGGGTATCGGTCACGATAAGGATGTCTCGGTTGCCGATATGGTCGCCCACACCCATTGTAAGACCCCTACTGCTGTGGCCACCCTATTTGCCGAGTTGGCAGATATGGAGTTAAGCACTATAGATGAGTATGCCAAGGGTATCGCTAATGAGGTGGAGAGAATACTGCATAACGAGACTATGCGAGTATATAGCCTCGGTACAGATATCGCACGCATCGCCACCGCCCATATCAGCGAGGAACAAAACCGTATTAGCATCATCCGCAACGCTATACAGAGTCGCTTGGAACTGATATTTGCCACCGAGAATAACCGCTTGAGGGATATAGAGCGCACACTCAAAGGTTACTCGATAGACAACATCCTAAAACTCGGCTTTGCCGTTGCGCGCAGTGAAGATAAGGCACTTACATCGGTTGCAGAGAGTAAGGTAGGAGATAGTATAGAGGTGGAACTTACCGATGGCGTGTTAAGTGCAGAGATTAAGAGTATTACACCGACAAAACATTAACACTATATGGCAAAGAAGACAAAGCTTACGATTGAATATGCCGATGCTATCAAGGAACTCGAGCAGATACTTGAGCGTCTACGCAATGGCGAGGTGGCGATCAACGAACTCGCCCCTACCGTCAAGCGTGCCAACGAC
The DNA here is from genome assembly GCA_017647625.1 of Alistipes sp. GTDB lineage: Bacteria > Bacteroidota > Bacteroidia > Bacteroidales > Rikenellaceae > Alistipes. The sequence goes on from JAGCKG010000018.1 coordinate 3,707, forward strand.
CTTGTTGAGGAGTGCCGTCGCCAACTGACACACACCCAAATAGAGTTAGAGAAGATTACCGAAGTACCATTTTAGTCTATGGTTAAGAGTGCGATACGTTGGGCATTAAACCACATCCCACGCCCTATACTTCAGCGTGTGGCAAATTGGGCAGTCCCCGTTATGGGTCTTGCCTATCGTGGTCGTGGCAGGGAGTGTCCTATATGTGGCTCTCGCTACCGTCGTTTTATGCCCTACGGCTATGTCACCTCACGCGAAGATGCCCTATGTCCGCACTGTCTGTCATTGGAGCGTCACCGTATGATATGGCTCTGGCTTAAGGAGTCGAGCAACCTCTTCGAGGGCTATCCGCGACTCCTGCATATCGCCCCCGAGGTATCGCTTATGCGCCACTTCAAGCGTCACTACCGCGCAAATAAGAACTATATCACTGCCGACCTCGAGTCGCCACTTGCCGATATGCACTTCGATGTTCAGAGCATCCCTATGACTGATGAGTCGGTAGATGTGATTATCTGCAACCACCTTCTCGAACACGTCGAGGATGACAGGCGCGCTATGGCAGAACTATATCGCATACTCAAACGTGGTGGTTGGGGCATTATGCTTGTACCAGAGGATAGGGCGCGTGCCACGACATTCGAGGATGATAGCATCACCGATGCCGAGGAGCGCACACGCATCTTCGGTCAGTACGATCACCGTCGTATCTATGGCAGAGACTACGACACACGCCTTCGTTCGGCAGGCTTTCGTGTTGAGCGCATAGCCTATAGCGACTCTATTGGCGAGGAGCAACGCAGACTATATGCCATAGGCAACGACGACCTTATTGTTGTATATAAAGATTGATGAAATGCCACTAAATAGATATTCAGATTTCCGCAATATTATTGCCTCGCAATACTCCACAACAACTCAGGAGATGGTCGACAAGGCTATACTCTACGCTTGGGAGAGGCTTCAGAATGTTAGGCGTTATGATAACTCGCCTATGCTCGACCACGCCATAGGCGTAGCCCGCATTGTGGTTGAGGAGATAGGTCTTGGTCGTAACTCTACGGTAGCAGCCATTATCCACGATGTAGTCCGCATTGCCGTACAGGAGCATCCCGAAGATATGGAGGCGTTGACCGCAGATATACGTCGCGAGTTCGGCGACGAGGCATTAGGTATCTCATTGGCACTTAGCAAGATATCTAATATTAAGTTAAAGCGTTCCAAGGAGCAGGCTTCGGACTTCCGCGATATGATTGTATCGTATTCCGAGGACCCGCGTGTGATACTCATCAAACTTGCCGATAGGCTTGAGGTGATGCGCACGCTCGACATCTTCCCCGAGAAGAAACGCCTTGCCAAGAGTTGGGAGAGCCTTAATCTCTATGCCGAGATAGCCCATAAGTTGGGTCTATATAGCATCAAGAGTGGTTTGGAAGACCTGTCACTGAAATATATTGAGCCAGAGGCATATAACGACATCGTTCATCAACTTCAGGAGAGCGAGTCGGAGCGTATGGCATTTATCGAGGAGTTCCTTGCGCCAGTACGCAAACTACTCGATGCCGACGGCATAAAGTACCATATCAAGAGTCGCACCAAGTCGGTATTCTCCATCTACCAGAAGATGAAGAAGCAGAGGGTCGACTTCAAGGGCGTGTACGATATCTTCGCCCTTCGTATTATCATCGACTGCCCTCCCGAGAGCGAGAAACGTCTCTGCTGGACAGTATTTTCGCACGTCACCTCACTCTATGTTCCCAACCCTAAGCGTATGCGCGACTGGATATCTATCCCTAAGTCGAATGGCTACGAGTCGCTCCACGCCACCGTTATGACCTCGGAGGGTCGCTGGGTTGAGGTGCAGATACGCACCGAGCGTATGGATGAGGTTGCCGAGCGCGGTATCGCTGCCCACTGGCGATATAAGGGTGTTCGCCAGGGCGGTATGGGTGCAGAGGAGTGGCTTGGTCGTCTGCGCGAACTACTGGAGGATACCACCTCCGAGTCTATCGCCCACCGCTTCGAGGCAAAGCCCTCGGCAGGCGAGATATTTGTATTTACGCCATCGGGCGATATCCGCAAACTACCAGAGGGTGCTACGGTCTTGGACTTCGCCTTCGATATACACACCTCGTTGGGAGCTATATGCGTTGGCGGTAAGATCGGTGGTCGCGTAGTGCCTATCAAGGAGCAACTCAAGAATGGCGATATCTGCGAGGTACTCACCCGCAAGGACCAGACCCCAAAGGCAGACTGGCTCAACTTCTGCGTCACACAGCGCGCCCGTAATAAGGTGCGAGCATACCTTCGCGAGGAGCGACAGAAATATGCACGTTTGGGTCGCGAGGAGTTGGAGCGCAAGATTAAGAACTGGAAGATGGATGTCAGCATCGATGATGCTGTAGGATACCTATGCAAGCACTTCAAGATTAAGCGTGGCAACGAACTATATGTCGCTATTGCCGACCAAAAGGTCGAACTCTCGCAAGTAAAGGATATCCTCAACCACTGGCTTTCGGGTCAGGCAGATGAGGAGCGTCGCCAAGCCGCCGCCAATGTCGAGGAGCGCAAACTCAAACTACGCGAGGAGCGCGAGGAACAAACACCTCGTAGCACCGATGCCCTTGTTATCGACGAACATATTAATAATATAGAGTACAAACTCGGTCGTTGTTGCAACCCTATTAAGGGCGATGACATCTTCGGCTTTGTGACTATCAATGCAGGTATCACCATCCACCGCCTCGACTGCCCTAATGCCCGTCGTATGCGCGAACGCTACCCCTATCGCGTTATGGAGGCCCGCTGGAGAGATGGTGCTGAGGGTGCTTTCCGTATTACCGTAGGCATTAGTTCGGCAGATATAGCAGGTCTTGCAACGACGATTATGGATGTTGCAAGCAAGGACCTTAAACTTGCTGTGCGTAGCATCAACTACAAGCCTAAGGGCGACGGCACTGCCACAGCACAACTATGTGTCGAGGTGTCAAGTGTGGGCGTTGTAGATATGCTGTTGCACTCGCTCCGCCGCATTAAGGGCATCAAGAATGTCTATCGAATGAACTAAAAACAAGGATAATAACTAACCCTATATAGATATGAATTTTGAAGATATCCGTTGCCCTTGGGGCGACACCCTCAAGACTTGTGCTATCACCGTTTGCGACTTGGATGGCGTTGTTACATATCAGAATGCTCGCTCACGCGAGGTTAATGGCGATATGCGAGGACGCTCGATGATGCCTTGCCACTCGGCACGCTCACGCGAGATTATCAACCGCCTTATCGCCAACAGCGAGAACAATAGTTACACTATCCAAAAGGGCGCACTCCGCAAACTTATCTACCAAACCCCTTGGTATGAGAAGGGCGAGGTAGCCGGCCTTGTAGAGTTCTCGTTGGAGATTCCCGAGGAGATGCCACACTATGTGCGTGGATAGTCTACTGTGAGTAATGGTTAAAAGGCGTTGCCTTTTTGGAGGGACTAAAGGGGAGAAAAGCGGATAAGCATCACAATTCCCTTTTCTGCCCCTTTCATGCGCAGAAGATGGGGATGCTGGGGAGTATGGGTAGAGTGGGGATTATGGGGAAGCGCGAGCATCATTAAACTACAATGCAATGCAAAGCGCAGAATAGCGACAACGCGGACTAACGCACGACCTCATCCCCACTATCCCC
>JAGCKG010000019.1 GCA_017647625.1 Alistipes sp.
ACATATTCTTATTAGTAATATGCTTACGGCGATCTGTGAAATAGCTCTCACAATTCTTACAATAATAGCGAGAGTATCCAGCTCTTTTACCCTTTTTTATCGTATCCAAAAAACCACAATGGGGACAGCGTTTTTTGCGAGATTTTGCCATAAAAATAGAGATTAGTAGAAAACGTTTTCTACTAATCTCTAAATTATCGCTGTAATTTGCAAATAATCAGCTAATTAAATTTTATCCCAAGCGCCGCTTTTTGCATCATTACCAAAAGACCTGTTTAACAGCAAGTTAAACAGGTCTTTTAGTATTATGTTAGGATTACTCCTCCACAGCTGGCTCAATGTCTGCTCGCAAGCCTACGATCAAATCCTCGTAGTCGCGTAGACCTGTACCACCTGGGATTGGGTTACCAGTGATAACGTTCTCCTTAAGGTTAACCAAATCATCGGTCTTAGCCTGGATAGCAGCCTCGTTAAGTACCTTAGTAGTCTCCTGGAACGACGCAGCAGAGATAAAGCTTGATGTCTGCAATGCCGCACGTGTGATACCCTGAAGTACCTGGTTAGATGTTGCTGGAACGATAGGACGAACCTCAACCAAAGCCATATCACGACGCTTAAGTGCAGAGTTCTCATCGCGCAACTTACGCATTGAGATAATCTGACCTGGCTGAACATTCTGTGAGCCACCAGCATCAGTAACAACAACCTTATCGTAGAGCTCATCGATAACATCCATAAACTCCCACTTGTCGACAACCTGATCCTCGAAGAAGCGAGTATCACCTGGATCCTCAATCTGTACCTTCGACATCATCTGGCGTACGATAACCTCAAAGTGCTTATCGTTGATCTTTACACCCTGCATACGGTAAACCTCCTGTACCTCGTTCACGATGTACTCCTGAACCTTGGTAGGACCGAGGATACGCAAGATGTCACCTGGTGTGATAGCACCATCAGACAACGCCATACCTGCACGAACATAGTCGTTCTCCTGAACGATGATCTGACGTGAAAGTGGCACGAGATAACGCTTCTGATCACCATCCTTAGATGTAATGACAACCTCGCGGTTACCACGCTTAATCTTACCGAATGATACCTCACCGTCGATCTCTGATACGATAGCTGGGTTAGATGGGTTACGAGCCTCGAACAACTCTGTTACACGAGGCAAACCACCGGTGATATCACCACCAGACTTACCTACGGCACGTGGAATCTTGATAAGGATCTCGCCAGCGTGAATCTTCGCATTATTCTTAACCATAATGTGGGCATTCACAGGCAAGTTGTAAGACTTAATCTCATCACCCTCCTTGTTAACAATCTTGATAACAGGGTTCTTAGTCTTATCCTTAGATTCGATTACTACGCGCTCTGAAAGACCTGTCTGCTCATCACGCTCCTCGCGGTAAGTAACACCCTCGATAATGCTCTCGTATGCAATCTTACCCTCAGTCTCAGCGATGATAACAGCGTTATATGGATCCCACTCGCAGACCATATCGCCCTTATTAACATCGGCACCATCCTTCATAAAGAGTGTAGCACCGTATGGCAATGCGTGTGTATAGAGAACGATATCGGTATTCTTATCTACGATACGGAACTCAGACTGACGCGATACAACGATGTCGATAGCATCACCTGCAGAGTTCTTGCCCTTGATAGTGCGCAAATCATCAATCTCAAGGCGACCCTCGTACTTAGAAACAACATTTGTCTCAACAGTAGAGCCACCCGCAACACCACCGACGTGGAACGTACGAAGTGTAAGCTGTGTACCTGGCTCACCGATAGACTGTGCTGCGATAACACCAACAACCTCACCCTTCTGTACCATACGCGCTGTAGCAAGGTTACGACCGTAACACTTAGCACAAACACCACGACGTGCCTCACAAGTGAGTACCGAACGAATCTCTACTGACTCCAATGGTGACTTCTCGATAGCATCGGCAATCTCCTCGGTAATCTCCTCACCTGCCTTGCAGATAATCTCGTTGGTAGTTGGGTGGATGATGTCGTTAAGAGCTGTACGACCAAGAATACGATCGTAAAGTGTCTGTACAACATCCTCGTTACGCTTGATAGCGGTAGCTGTCAAACCACGCAATGTACCACAATCCTCCTCGTTGATGATTACATCCTGTGCAACGTCAACCAAACGACGAGTCAAGTAACCCGCATCGGCAGTCTTAAGAGCGGTATCCGCCAGACCCTTACGAGCACCGTGAGTAGAGATAAAGTACTCCAACACCGAAAGACCCTCCTTAAAGTTAGACAAGATAGGGTTCTCGATAACCTGCTGACCACCCTCAACACCTGACTTCTGTGGCTTAGCCATAAGACCACGCATACCAGAGAGCTGACGAATCTGCTCCTTAGAACCTCGCGCTCCTGAGTCAAGCATCATATATACTGGGTTGAAACCATCGTTATCGTTCTTCAAGGTAGTGATTACCTGGTTTGTAAGACGATTGTTGATGGTTGTCCAAATATCGACAATCTGGTTATAACGCTCGTTGTTGGTGATAAGACCCATATTATAGTCGTCGATAACCGCATCAGCTGCTGCGTAACCCTCGTCGATAAGTTTCTGCTTATCCTCTGGGATAACAACCGCATCAAGGTTAAACGATAGACCACCCTGGAATGCCATACGGTAACCCATATTCTTGATATCATCCAAGAACTTAGCCACCTTATCAGCACCAGCCTTCTTCATCACCACAGCGATGATATCACGCAAAGAACGCTTGGTCAATACCTCGTTGATGTAACCTACCTCGGCAGGAACATTCTGGTTGAAGAGGATACGACCAATAGTAGTCTCCTTAAGTACATATACCTCGTTGCCATTCTCGTCGATGTCGCGTACACGGCAGTGAACTACAGCGTGGAGGTCTGCGCGCTTCTCGTTGTAAGCGATGATAGCCTCCTCCGGTCCGTAGAACTTCAAGCCTGTACCCTTGGCATTTGGACGTGGCTTTGTGATATAGTAAAGACCCAAGACCATATCCTGCGAAGGTACGGTAATAGGCGCACCATTAGCAGGGTTGAGGACGTTGTGAGAACCCAACATAAGAATCTGAGCCTCAAGGATTGCAGCGTTACCAAGTGGCAAGTGTACCGCCATCTGGTCACCATCGAAGTCCGCGTTAAACGCAGTACAAGATAGTGGATGGAGCTGCATTGCCTTACCCTCGATAAGTTTAGGCTGGAATGCCTGGATACCCAAACGGTGAAGGGTCGGAGCTCGGTTCATCAATACTGGGTGACCCTTGATTACGTTCTCCAAGATACCCCAAATCACAGGGTCCTTTCTATCGATAATCTTCTTCGCTGACTTAACAGTCTTAACGATACCACGCTCGATGAGCTTACGGATAACGAATGGCTTGTACAACTCTGCCGCCATATCCTTTGGAATACCCATCTCGTGCATCTTAAGTTCTGGACCAACGACGATAACCGAACGTGCAGAGTAGTCAACACGCTTACCAAGCAAGTTCTGACGGAAGCGACCCTGCTTACCCTTCAACGAGTCTGACAAAGACTTCAAAGGACGGTTAGAATCGTTCTTTACAGCGTTGCTCTTGCGTGAGTTATCGAACAACGAGTCTACAGCCTCCTGCAACATACGCTTCTCGTTACGAAGGATCACCTCTGGTGCCTTAATCTCGATAAGACGCTTTAGACGGTTGTTACGGATGATAACACGACGGTAAAGGTCGTTAAGATCAGATGTTGCGAAACGACCACCATCAAGTGGCACCAATGGACGCAACTCTGGTGGAATCACCGGAATATCAGTAAGTACCATCCACTCTGGGCGGTTCTTGCCATTTGAAGCACGGAACGACTCGATGACGTTCAAGCACTTCAAGGCCTCAGTCTTACGTTGCTGTGATGTCTCCTTAGAGGCGCGGTCGCGCAATGCGTATGACATAGAGTCGAGGTCTACCTGCTTAAGAAGAGTGTAGATAGCCTCACCACCCATATCTGCTACGAACTTCTCTGGGTCGTCATCTGGCAATGACTGGTTACCCTTAGGCAATGCAGCAACAACATCCAAGTACTCCTTCTCTGAGAGGGTCTGCAAACGCTCGATACCCTGCTCCTTAGCAGCACCTGCATTGATAACTACATAACGCTCGTAGTAGATGATAGCCTCCAACTTCTTTGATGGGATGCCAAGTAGGTAACCAATCTTTGATGGGAGCGAACGGAAATACCAGATGTGTACCACTGGCACAACCAATGAGATGTGACCCATACGCTCACGACGAACCTTCTTCTCGGTAACCTCCACACCACATCTATCACATACGATGCCCTTATAACGAATGCGCTTGTACTTTCCGCAGTGGCACTCATAATCCTTCACAGGACCGAAGATGCGCTCGCAGAATAGACCGTCACGCTCAGGCTTATATGTGCGGTAGTTGATGGTCTCAGGCTTTAGTACCTCGCCGCTCGACTGGGCGCGAATCTCCTCAGGAGAGGCAAGACCAATCGAGATACGGCTATAGCTACTCATTTTATTATTATCTCTATTAAATGACATAATGTCCAAGTTTTTTAAGTTCGCTTACTCAAGTTTTACCGACAGTGCCAAACCACGCAACTCGTGTAGAAGCACATTCATAGCCTCAGGAACACCTGGGCGTGGTAGATTGTCACCCTTGACAATAGCCTCGTAGGCCTTAGCACGACCCACAACATCATCAGACTTGATAGTAAGAATCTCCTGAAGGATGTTTGCAGCACCGAAGCCCTCCAATGCCCAAACCTCCATCTCTCCGAAACGCTGACCACCAAACTGTGCCTTACCACCAAGTGGCTGCTGTGTGATGAGTGAGTATGGACCGATAGAACGTGCGTGCATCTTATCGTCAATCATATGACCGAGCTTAAGCATATAGATCACACCTACTGTTGCAGGCTGGTCGAAACGCTCACCAGTACCACCATCATAGAGGTAAGTACGTCCACTGCGTGGGATACCTGCCTCGGCAGTGTACTCGTTAATCTGCTCCAACGATGCACCATCGAAGATAGGTGTTGCGAACTTCAAGCCCAACTCACGACCTGCCCAACCAAGTACAGTCTCGTAAATCTGACCAAGGTTCATTCGCGAAGGCACACCAAGTGGGTTTAGACAGATGTCAACGATAGTACCATCCTCCAAGAATGGCATATCCTC
>JAGCKG010000020.1 GCA_017647625.1 Alistipes sp.
GGGATAGTGGGGATGAGGTCGTGCGTTAGTCCGCGTTGTCGCTATTCTGCGCTTTGCATTGCATTGTAGTTTAATGATGCTCGCGCTTCCCCATAATCCCCACTCTACCCATACTCCCCAGCATCCCCATCTTCTGCGCAGAAAAGGGCAGAAAGGGGAATTGTGATGCTTATCCGCTTTTCTCCCCTTTAGTCAGTTGTTCTCTTCCCTCAAAAGACAATATTGGCTTTTAAAAAATCCTAAATGTCTGCTTAAGTTTGAAAATTATTTCGTACCTTTGCATCTATGGACTATAGGTATAGATACAACGATATTGAACTTGCGTATAGCGTTGAGGGTGAGGGAGATGTAGTGGTTTTGTTACACGGCTGGGGATGCGACAAAAGCATCTGGAAGAGTAGCGTTGAGGCACTGCAACACCACTTTCGCGTTGTGGCGGTAGATTTTGCTGGCTTTGGTGCGAGCGACGAACCTAAGAGTGTATGGGGTGTTGAGGAGTACACGCGCTCGGTAGAGGCGTTACTTAATGAGTTGGGTGTAGTATCTCCAACCCTTGTAGGTCACTCCTTCGGTGGTCGTGTATCGATACTCTATGCCTCGCGTAACGAGGTTAAAAGGGTGGTGTTGACCGATGCCGCGGGTGTGAAGCCACGACGCTCGTTTGCCTACTACCGCAAGGTATATACCTACAAATTCCTTAAAAAGGCATTGCCACTACTTATTGGTGATAAGAAGGCGCAGATGCTCCTCGACCAGCGACGTGCCAAGGCGGGATCGTCGGACTACAACCGCGCAACGCCAATGATGCGAGCCATACTCTCGAAGTGTGTAAACGAGGACCTATGTAGTGTTATGCCACGCATATCTGCCCCTGTACTGCTCTTCTGGGGCGATAAGGATACGGCAACGCCTATCTCCGATGCGCACACAATGGCGAAACTCATCCCTGATGCAGGTCTTGTGGTTGTGGAGGGTGCAGGACACTTTGCCTTCTTGGAGAGACCAGAGTTGTGGCGTGAAGCATTAAAATCATTCTTAAAATTTGAGTAGGCGATGTTTTTACTTACGACCATTTTAATGCGACATATATACCATCTTGTATGGCTATTCTTCCTGCTTGCCACGATGCGCTACTCGGTGCAGATGTTTCAGCAGAATAGTTATCGTGTGGAGCGATACAACCGCTGGTTACGCTCTACGGGCGAGTGGCATTCGCGTGCCAATCTCTTGGCGATACTATCGGCTATAGTCTACATCTTCACATCTTGTGGAGCAGTGTTAACACTCTTTGGTGTATGGATGTTGGTGATTGCCATAGCCGAGTTCTCGATAAAGTACAAGATACCTATCGCCTACACGATGCGTGTTAAGCGTCTTATGGCAACACGCCTGATACTCACCTTTGCGGTGGTGGCGGTGGTCTATCACGTTGCTGTGGACTACACCTTGGTTGCTATGATGCTCTTATGCTTGGATTACTGGACAATTGTTGCCAACTTGATAAATCGCCCCTTGGAGCAGGCTATATCGCGTTGGTACTACAACGATGCCAAGCGTATGCTTCGTGCGATGCCCAACCTCAAGATTATAGGTGTTACGGGTAGTTTCGGCAAGACCTCGACAAAGCACTTCCTATACCGCGTGCTATCGGAGAAATACAACGTGCTTATGACACCCGGTAACTTCAACACTACGTTGGGTGTAGTACGCACAGTGCGAGAGCATCTCAAACCTCATCACGAGGTCTTTATCGTGGAGATGGGTGCAAAGCAGATAGGTGACATCAAGGAGATATGCGACCTTGTAGAGCCACAGATAGGTGTTGTGACCTCGGTAGGCGAGATGCACCTCGAGACCTTCGGCTCGGTAGAAAATGTGGCGCGCACGAAGTTCGAACTTATTGATGCCTTGCCAGCGGGTGGTTTTGGCGTGGTAAATATCGACTCTAAATCGGCTCGAGAGTATATCCGCGAGTGTGGATATAGTGTGTCGACATATGCTGTGGACAGCGAGGAGGCGGACTATAGGGCCTCAAACATCCTGTACTCGGCATCGGAAACACGCTTTGATGTGGCGCACGATGGTGGGGTAGATGAGGGTTATGCAACACATATCCTTGGTAGAGGTAACATCCTAAATATCACTGCTGCGTTGGCAGTGGCGGAGCATCTCGGCATAGGCGTGGAGGCGCGTCGTCGTGCTGTGCGACAGATTGAGCAGGTGGAGCATCGTTTAAGTATGCGTCGCAGTGGTGGTATCACCATCCTCGATGATGCCTACAACTCAAACCCTGAGGGTGCGCGTATGGCTCTTGAGGTGTTGTCGGGCTTTGTAACCGAGGGCAGACGCTATGTTGTGACGCCAGGTTTTGTGGAGATGGGTGTCAAGCAGTATGATAATAACAAGACCTTTGGTGGCGATATTGCCCGCGCGAAGGTTGATGGCGTATATGTTGTTAACGAGGTTAACCGCACAGCGATCACCGAGGGTTTGACCGAGGGTGGCTACCCTGCGTCGCAGGTGGAGTGCGTAGCATCCTTTGTTGAGGCTATGGCGTCGTTGCAACCCAAACTAAAGGCTGGGGATGTGGTTCTATATGAGAATGACCTCCCCGACTCGTTTAAGTAATTGATAAAACTATATACAGATGAAGATTAACGTAGGTGTAATTTTTGGTGGTCGCTCGGTGGAGAATGAGATTTCTGTAATCACCGCAGCGCAGACAATGGCAGCGATGAATGTGGATAAGTATAACATTGTGCCTATCTACATATCGAAAGAGGGTCATTGGTACACAGGCGAGAAACTCCGCAATACGGAGAACTATCGCGATATGAAGGCATTGCTTGAGTCGGTGGATGAGGTATATTTTCGCCCTATATATGGCGATAACAACCTCTACAAGGTGCGTAAGCCTCTCTTTGGTAGCGATGTAGTGACCAAGATAGATGTGATCTTGCCCTGCTTGCACGGTACCTCTGGCGAGGATGGCTCGTTTCAGGGTCTTATTGAGATGACGGGCATACCATACGCTTGTCCTAACCCTTTGGCATCGGCAAATGGTATGGATAAGATTACGATGAAGATGATACTCAAGGAGAGCGGTATCCCTGTTGTGGACTACGCTTGGTTCTCGGATAAGGAGTGGCTCTCGGAGCGTGAGGTGTGCGTTGAGCGTGCCGAGGTGTTGAACTATCCTCTTATCGTGAAGCCTGCAAACCTCGGCTCGAGTGTCGGCATCAAGGCTGTACATAACCGTGAGGAGTTGGTAGAAGCTGTGGATAACGCTATTAAGTACTCTAAGCGTATCATCATCGAGCGTCTTATCGAGCAACTTAAGGAGATAAACTGCTCGGTACTTGGCGATTACTATGACTGCGAGGCATCGGTATGCGAGGCACCAGTGCGTAGTGGCGAGATTCTAAGTTATGAGGATAAGTATCTCGGTGGTGGTAAGAATAAGCCATCTGAGGGTATGCACTCTACCGTACGCGAGATACCTGCGCGCTTGGAGCAGAGTGTTACGGACTTCATCCGTAAGACTGCGTGCGACACCTTCCGCGTGTTGGCGTGCGACGGTGTATCGCGTATCGACTTTATGATTGACGAGGCTACGGGAGGCATCTACGTCAACGAGATTAACACCATCCCAGGCTCGTTGTCGTTCTACCTTTGGGAGGCTACGGGTGTTAAGTTCGACGAACTTGTAGACCGCCTTATCGCTGTTGCCTTTAAGCGCAAGCGCGACTCGGAGTTCAAGACTACATCCTACTCGGAGAATATCTTTGCTTATCAGGCAAAGCACGGTGCGAAATTTGGAGGCTCTAAAGGTTCAAAGTAGTAACAATTTAAGGGAGGTTCTATAAATTAGGTCGAGATGATTTTGTAGACTATTTCGAGCAGATTCATTATCTCTTATGAGGGCGCAATGCGAGCATTGTAACCGAGTAAAGATAAGGAAGATGTCGAAATAGACACAAAAGCGACCGAAAGATAAAATACAACCTCCTATTGTTAAACTTAATTTACTA